>JAEYTU010000502.1 GCA_023433825.1 Planctomycetota bacterium | reverse complement strand
CCTCGGCACGTGCCAGCACGGCCGCCGGATCGCGCTTGCCCAGCACTCGCATCGCGCGCAGGTAGACGACGACGTCCTCGTCCTTCCGCGCGAGGATCGCGGCGACGCGCTCCAAGACCTTCGCGTCGACGTCGGACGCAGCGGCGATCTCCTCGAGCGCGATCGCGCGCCGCACCGGATTCACATCCTCGAGCCGTTCGACGAACGGCCGAACGTCGTCGCCGTCGGGATCGCGCACGGCGCGCAGCGCGTCGGTCACGCCGTGACCCTTCGCGCGTTCCCCGATCTGCGCGACGCTGCGTTCGAACGCGCGGACGAACCCCGGGAGATCCCGCGGTGGGTCGAGCAGCACGCGATCGTCGATCGGATCGAACACGACCATCTGCGGCCACGACGAGATGCCGAACCGCTCGTGCGTGCGCAGCGCCTCCAAGTCCTTCGGATCGTTCTTGAAGTTGCGCGACACGAACAGCCACGTGACGCGGTCGTACCAGGGCTTCAGCGCGGGGTTGGGGAGCAACTGCTCGTCCAGGGGCACGCAGGCGGGTCAATACGTCTTCGTGAAGTACACGAAGATCGGCTGACCCTTCGCGAGCGCGGCCTGCTTCGCGGCCGCATACGTCCGCAGCCACGGCGGGCCAGGTGGGGGTTCGTCGCCGGCGGCGACGGGGAGCGCGCAGAGCGCGACGGCGAGCGACAGCAGCGCAACGTTCATCGGCGCATCATGGCCAGCGGCGCGCGGTCGCGACAACGTTCCGTTTGGCGACGCCCGCCCGGTCCCGTAGGAAGGTCGCATGACACTGCTGGCGGTCGAGGACGTGACGAAGCGCTACGGCGAACGGGACCTGCTGCGCGGCGTCTCGCTGCAGATCGCGGCCGGCGAGCGCCTCGCGATCGTCGGCGACAACGGTGCCGGCAAGTCGACGCTGCTGCGGATCCTGGCCGGTGACGAGGTGCCGGACGCCGGCCGGCGCACGGCGCGGCGCGACATTCGCGTCGGTTACCTCGCGCAGGATCCGGTCGTCGACGCGTCGCGGACGATCCGCGACGAGGTGCGCGCCGGACTGACCGAATGGCTGCAAGCCCACGCCGAGCTCGATGCGACGCACCACGCGATGGCCGAGCCGAACCTGTCGGCCGAACAGCTCGAACGTCTGCTCCGGCGCCAGTCCGCGCAGGAGGAACGGGTTCTCGCGCTCGGCGGTCACGATCGCGAGCACGAGGTCGAGGCGACGATCGCCGCGCTCGGCCTGCCGGAGCCCGACGCGTCGTGCGCGAAATTGTCCGGCGGCGAGCGCCGCCGCGTCGCGTTGGCGCGGCTGCTGCTGACCGAGCCCGACGTGCTGCTGCTCGACGAACCGACGAACCATCTCGACGCCTACGCGATCGAGTGGCTCGAAGACCACCTGCTGCAGACGCGCGCGACGCTCGTCCTGGTCACGCACGATCGCTACTTCCTCGACCGCGTCGTGCAGCGGATCGTCGAAGTCGATCGCGGTCGATTGCACGCCTACGACGGTGCGTACCAGGACTTCCTGCAGCTGCGCGCCGAGCGACTGATGCGCGAGGAGAAGGCCGAGAGTTCGCGCCTGAACCTGCTGCGTCGCGAGACGGCCTGGATGCGGCGGGGTCCGCCGGCACGGACGACGAAGGCGAAGGCGCGCATCGCGCGGTACGGGCAGATCGTCGCCGCCGAACGCGAGGCGCCGGACGCCGGGATCGAGTTCGTGATCCCGTGCTCGACGCGGCTCGGCGACCGCGTGCTGCGGTTGACCGGCGTCACGAAGGCCTACGGCGAGCGCACGGTCATCGCGCCGCTCGATCTCGAGATCGGACCGGGCACGCGTCTCGGCATCGTCGGCCGCAATGGCGCCGGCAAGACGACGTTGCTGCGGCTGTGCACCGGTGCGCTGGCGCCCGACGCCGGCACCGTGCAGATCGGTCCGACCGTGCGCTTCGCGCAGATCGATCAGGGCCGCACCGATCTCGACCCGACGAAGACCGTTCTCGAGGAAGTCGGCCGTGACTACGACCACGTGTCGGTCGACGGGCGAATGGTGCGCGTCGAGACGTTCCTCGAGCAGTTCGGATTCCTCGGCGGGCGCAAGCAGACGCGGATCGGCGACCTGTCGGGTGGCGAACGCAACCGCGTGCTGCTCGCGAAGCTCTTGTCGATCGGCGGCAACGTGCTCGTCCTCGACGAGCCGACGAACGACCTCGACCTGTCGACGCTGCGCGTGCTGGAGGAGGCGCTGTGCGCGTTCGCCGGCGCGGTGCTGATCGTCAGCCACGACCGGTGGTTCCTCGACCGCGTCGCGACGCGGATCGTCGCACTGGACGGCGAGGGCCACGCGCTCGTGCACGAGGGCGACCTGAGCTCGTTCCTCGCGCGGCACGGCGGCTCGCTGTCGGGAACCGTGACGAACCGAGGTGTCGAAGGTTCGCCGACGGCGCCACCGGTCGTGGAGTCGACGCCGGCCGCGGCTCCCGCGCCGTCGCCGGCGCCGCCGCGTCGCAAGCTGTCGACTCGGGAGCACGACGAATTGCAGGCGCTCCCGGCGCGGATCGCCGAGGCCGAGGCCGCGGTCAAGTCGCTCGACGACCGCCTCGCCGACCCGAAGCTCTACGTGACGCCCGGCGCCGATCCGATTGCGTTGTCGCGCGAGCGCGACGCCGCCGCGAAGCGGCTCGACGCCTTGCTCGCGCGGTGGGTCGAACTCGAGGAACGCGCCTGAA
>JAEYTU010000488.1 GCA_023433825.1 Planctomycetota bacterium | reverse complement strand
CGACCGGTGCGTCCTCGGTGCCGGCGACCGTCAAGCGACCGCGAACGACGAGACTCGCATCGCGCGCGAACCGCACCCGCGCGCCGGCCTTCAGCTCCAGGCCGACCCCGGGTTCGAGCACCATCGCGGCGTCGACGACGTGATCGCCGGCCGGGACGACGAGGTCGCCGGACTCGGCGCGCGACAGGAACGCGTGGCGCGCAAGCAGTGCGTCGGTCGGCGTCGGCGCGAGCGGGTGGGCGCGCAGCGCCGGAACGTGCACCTGCGCATCGACCGGGTGATCGTGGCGGTTGCCGACGATCCGCGCCGTCGCGCGCAGCGGCGGCGGCGTCGCGTCGGTGTCGAGCAGCGGGATCCGCACCTGACTCGCGCGCGCCCCGCGCGGACTCGGCGGCAGTCGAATCGGCAACCGTTCGGTCACGGCAGGGGCGAGTGGTGCGCCGTCGGTCCGGACGAGGGCGTGCACTTCGACGGCTTCGTCGACCAGATTGACGAACGTCGCCATCCAACCGTCCGCCTCGCGATCGAGCAGCACGTGGCACAGCCGCGGCAGCGTCGGCGCCGGGAACGGCGGATGCAGCAGTCGCCGCGTTCGGAAGTTCGTCTCGTCGAGCCCGCCGAGGAACGTCGCGCGCGCGATCGCGTGCTGCCAGTACCCCCGGTCGATCAGCGGGAACTCGGCCTGCAGGATCGCGACCCACTGATCTTCGAACGGCTTCAACGCCTCCCGCAGCGATCCGTCCTGCACGGCGGCGATCTCCTCGCGCAGCGCCGCGAAGTACGCACTGCGAATCAGCGGATCCTCCAGCGTGTCGGCGACGAAGCCGTCCTGCACGCGACTCGCGGCGACCGACAGCGTCGGCAGCCGCTGGTAGTACGCGTCCTCGACGTTGCCGTCGAAGCCGATCGGTTCGAGCCGCGCCGACATCGGATTCCAATGGAAGCGCAGGTTGTTCCACGCCAGCGCGTGACTCGTCCCCCAGATCTCGCAGATCGCGAGGTACCGCGCCCAGAGCCGCGTGTCGAACGCCTGCGACGCCGGCAGCGTGCCTTCGAGCACGCCCTGCAGCGTCGCCTTCGCGAGTGCGAGATCGGCCGCGAGTTTCGGGTCGCGCATCGCGCGCGCTTCGCCGAACGCGCCGACCAGCGGCTGCGCGCCGCCGAAGCCGATGTCGGAGCGCATCACGCGCGCCGCTTCCCAGCGCAGCGTCTCGTCGAAACGCAGCAGCGGCCCTTCGCGGCGTCGCTGCGCCTCGAGCATCGAGACGGTCGGCCGTTCCTCGACCGCCATGCGCCCGCGCGAGTCGCCGTTGACGACGACGTCGACGAAGAAGTAGCTCGGCGCGAGCACCCCGCGCAGGCGGCAGTGCGCGAGGAACACGGCCTCCGCGACGTAGCCCTTCGTCGCCGGATGTTGGACGGCGAAGTCCGTCATCCCGAGCACGCCGGCGTCGTCGCGGACCTGAATCCGCAGCGACCACTTGTCGCCGTAGAGGTGGTCGAGCAGATCGCCCTTCAACCGAACGCGCGCGCGCAGCGTTCGCTCGCCGATCCGCACGTCGGCGTCGACCTCGTCGCCCTCCTCCTTCAGCAGCAACCCCTCCTTCAACGCCGCCGCACGCTTGTGCAGCAGCGACTGCATGCCGAGGAACGGGATGTCGACGACGATCTGCTCGACGTGCGGACCGCTCGTCAGCGCCGCGATGCGCGTCGGCGTGCCTTCGACCAGCATCCGCACGTTCCGCCACGTCGAATGTGTCGGCACACCGCCGCGATCGGCGACGGCGCGCAGCGACCACTGGTGCAGTGCTTCGCCGACGGCCGTGAACTGCAGCAACGACCACACGGCGACGGCGACGAGGACGACGATCTGCCACCGCCGTCGGCGCGGCGCCGGGCGTGCAGGTGGCGTCTCGACCGGCAGCAACATCGCGTCAGACGGCCGGCATCCGGTTCTGGTCGAGCAGCGTGATCTCGGCGCCGGGGCACGCGCTGCGCAGTTCGTCGAGCAACGCCGACAGGCGGTCGGCACTCGCGACGTCGACGAGGAACGTCGCGTCGATTCCCGAGTCGCCGACGTCGACGCGCCGCATGTCGTTGCGCTGCGCGTGGCGTCCGACGATTCCGCTCAGGTGATCGAGCGAGTGCGACCGCTCGGCGCCGCCCGACCAGCGCACCGACAGGAACAGATGACGACCGTCGTCCAGCGCCGGCCGGCGGCTGCGCAGGATCGCCAGCGTCGCGAGGATCAGCAGGACCGCCGGCACGGTCAGCAGCGGTTGGTTCGCACCGAGCCCGAGGCCGGCGGCGATCGCGAGGAACAGATACGCCAGTTCCTCGGGTTCCTTGATCGGCGTCCGGAAGCGAACGATCGACAGCGCGCCGACGAGGCCGAGCGACAGCGCGAGCGACGACTTGACGATCGAGATCACGAGCGTCGTCGTCAGCAGGATGATCGTGAAGTTGGCGGCGAACTCGCGGCGGTTGCCGAGCGTGCGCGCATACCGCTCGAAGTGCCACTTCAGCAGCAGCGCGAGGCCGACGCCGATCGCCATGTTCAGCAGGAGGGCCGAGACGCCGACGGGTTCCGTCGTGATCTCGATCGTGCGTGTGGGGTCTTGCATCGGCTCGGCGGCTCGGATGGTTCTCGTGGCGTTGTTGCGGTTCGCGGTGTCGGGCGTCGGCCCGCGTCGGCCGCGGAACGTTAGAGGCTCGGGTCCGCGTCGCCAGTCGGCGAAGTCAGCGGCGGCAATGGAACGTCGAGCGTCGCCGCGATCGCACGCAACAACTCGACCTCGGCGACCTCGAACGTCCCGTCGGCGGCGATCGTCGCACCGTATGCGCCGAGCAGCGTGCGCTTGTCCTCGGGCGCCAGCGCGGCGAGTTCGTCAAGCGCCTTCTCGACGTCGTGGATTCGCGCGGCGGCGGTGGCATCGATCGGCGGCAGGGCGAGATCGCCGAGCTTCGCGCGGCCGACCGCGTAGGCCGACGCGCGCGCGTTCGCGTCCTTCGTGCCGATGGTCGCCAGCATCGAGAGCACGGTCGCCACGGCCGGGACGAGGTTCGCGAGCCGGCGGCGTTCGGGCGCCGGCGCTCGGTCGCGGTAGCGGATCGCGAGCTCGTGACGCAGCACGGCGTGCAGCGCGAACTCGAACGGCGTCACGCGCCGGTCGGCGGCGATCGCGTTCTTGGCGAGTGCCTCGAACCGAACGAATTGCTCCTTCGACATCTCCCGCAGCCCCGGGATCGCGAGGTCGAGCACCGGCAAGCGGTCGCTCGGCGCGAGGTCTTGGACCATCGGTGCGACGACGACGATCTCGTGATGCAGCGCCGCGTCGGTCGTGGCGACCGCGGCCAGCTGCGTGCGGCGCAACGCAGCGTCGGCGTCGAGCAGCATCGCCAGCACGACGGCCTGCGCGCCGAGTGAAGAGCGCACCGCCGTCGCGACCGGCAGCGGCAGCCGGCGCAGGACGTCGGTCGCGAACTCGAGCGACGCGGCATTCAACGTTCCGGCGGCCGCGACGACGGCGATCGGGTCGAGACCGCCGACGCGGGGCATCCCGGGGAGGGGCATGCCAGGCAACCCCGGGATCGCGCCGCCGCCGACCGGCGGGCGTGCGGGCTTCGCCGCATCCCCGGTGCCGACCGGCGTCCGTCGCGACGCCGGTGCTGCGCCGACGGCGGCGGCGAGTCGCGCCTTCGTCTCGCTGCCGAAGATCGCCGCGATCCGCTGTTCGAGCGGCGGATGCGTCGCCCACAGCGACGTGACGCGATGGACGATCGCATCGGCGAAGAACATGTGGCTGCACTCGGCCGCTTGCGCCGTCTGCAGCGCGCCGTGCTCGGCCTTCGCACCGATCTTGCGCAGTGCGTTGCCGATCCCCTCCGGATTGCGCGTGAACTGAACCGCCGACGCGTCGGCCAGGAACTCGCGCTGGCGCGACACCGCCGCGCGGATCAAGCTCGCGAACAGCGTCCCGAGCCAGCCGATCAGCATCATTCCGAGCCCGAGGACGACCAGCGGCGCGCCGTTCTTGTCCTTGCCGCCGCGCGACGACGCGGCCGCGCGCAGCATGATCCGGCCACCGACGGCGATGCAGGTGATCCCGAACAGCACGCCGATCAGCCGAATGTTGAGCCGCATGTCGCCGTTCAGCACGTGGCTGAACTCGTGCGCGACGACGCCCTGCAACTCGTCGCGGGTCAGCTCGGTCATGCACGCCTGCGTCACGCCGATGACGGCGTCGTTCGGCCGGTAGCCGGCAGCGAATGCGTTGATGCCCGCTTCGCCGTCGAGCACGTAGACGGCCGGCACCGGGACGCCCGACGCGATCGCGACCTCCTCGACGACGTTCAGCAGCTTCCGTTCGGTCGCGTCCTGCGATCCGCGCGGCACGAGTCGTCCACCGAGCATCTGCGCGACGGCCGGCCCGCCGGTGCCGAGCTGCGAGATGCGAAACAACGTCGCGAGGCCGACGAGCGCCAGCGTCATGCCGGTGGTCCACAGCAGGATCTCGCCGTTCCACCACGCGCTGCCGCCCGGGCGGTCCGAGCCGACGGCCCCGAGGCCGAACATGACGACGAAGTACAGCGCGACGACGATCGCGACGACCGCGGCCGCGAACAGCACCACGAGCAACGTCGTGCGGTTCCGAGCGGCCCGTTGGCGGCCGAAGAAGTCCATTCCGCTCATCGAGGCGTCTCCGCGTGCTCCAGTTCGAACAGCGTTGCTGGTGACTCCGGCGCGAGGTGGAGACCGCCGCCGATCGCCGTGAACGACGCACCGAGCCGCTTGCGGTACCACGCCGCGGTCCGCAGATGAACGTCGCCGTCGGTGCGCGCGCGGTCGACGTTGCGCGTCCAGTCGCCCTTCGTCAGTGCCTCGACGTAGAGCGCGC
>JAEYTU010000471.1 GCA_023433825.1 Planctomycetota bacterium | reverse complement strand
CCTCGGTCCGTGCGAGCGACATCCCGCGAACGCTCGCGACGGTGTTTCGGATGTGGTTCCGGATCCACTTCGGCCGCCGCAAGACGACGGCGGCGACCGCGGCCGCCCCTGCGACCGAACGCGGCTGACGCGGCGCGCCCTTGGAGCAGGTCGTCCACGACGAGTACCGGCGGCACGGTGCGGTCCACTGGTGGATCGAAGGACGCCGCCGGATCTTCACGCACCTGCTCGATCGACTCGTCCCGCTGCCGAAGTCGGCGCGAATCCTCGACGTCGGACCCGGCTCGGGCGTCAATCTGCCGGTGCTCGCACCGCGCGGCGCGACGACGGTCGTCGACGTCGATCTCGGTTCGCTGCGCGCGTGTCGCGAAGCCGGCGCGGCGAACGTCGTCGTCGCCGACGCCGCGAACGTGCCGGTCCGTGACGGCACGTTCGACCTCGTCTGCGCGCTCGACGTGATCGAACACCTGGACGACGACGGTGCGGCGTTGCGCGCGTTCCGCCGTGTGACGAAGCACGGCGGGCGTCTGCTGGTCAGCGTGCCGGCGCTGCGGATCCTGTGGGGACGTCAGGACGTGCTGAGCGGGCACCGTCGGCGGTACCGCCGCGCCGAGTTGCGCACGCGGATCGTCGACGCCGGATTCACGATCGAGCGACTCAGCTACTTCAACACACTGCTGTTCCCACCGATCCTCGCCGTGCGGCTGGCGCTGCGGCCGTTCCTGCGGCGCGCCGCCAAGCGTTCCGATCTCGACGTCCCCGCGTTCGGGCTGAACGGCGCTCTGACGCGAATTTTCGCCGCCGAGCGGCATCTGCTCGCGCGCCACGACCTGCCGTTCGGCGTCAGTCTGGTCTGCGTCGCGCGCGCCGGAGGCGGCTAGGCGTGCGCGGTCGGCCGTGGTTGTGGCTCGCGCTCGCGTGTCATCTGTTGTGGGCTTCGATCGCCGCCGTCGTGACGCCGGCGTTCGAAGGTCCCGACGAGAACGATCACTACTACTACGCGCACCTGCTCGCCCACCGAGGTCTCGCGACGCTGCCGATCGTTCACGGCAGCGGCGCGCTCGGCGACGAGTCGCCGTGGCGGCAGGCGACGCTCGGTCATCACCCGCCGCTGTACTACTGGCTGCTCGCCGGCGCGCTGCACGCCGCCGACGCGGCCGACACCGTGCCGTCGTGGAGCGACACCGGCCTCGCGCCCGACGACCGGCACAAGTGGCGCCACGGCGCCGACGAGATCGCGCCGGTCAGTGCCGAGATCCGCGTGTTGTACTGGCTTCGCTCGATCTCGATCGTCTGCGGTGCCGTCGCTCTCGTACTCGCGCATCGGCTCGGCCGTGTGCTGTTCCCGTCGCGGCCGGGGATCGCCGACCTCGGCACGCTGTGCCTCGCGTGCCTGCCGCAGTGGGGCTTCGTGCATGGCGTGCTCGACAACGGCAACCTCGCGACGGCGCTGTCGTTCGCGGCGCTGCTGTGGGTGGCGCAGGGTCGCATCGGCGTCGGGCTCGGACTGATCGTCGGTGGTGCGCTGCTGACGAAGCTGACGTCGGTGTTCCTCGTTCCGTTGGTCGGGATCGCATGCGTCGCGCAGTGGTTCGCCGCGCGCGAGGCAGGCGAACGGCGCGCGATCGCGCGGCGTGCCGTGCACTTCGCCGTCGTCGTCCTCGTCGTCGCCGGTTGGTTCTTCGCGCGGAACGTCGCGCTGTACGGCGAACTGCTGGCGACCGACGTCCACCGCGCGGCGTTCGCGTCGAACCTCGTGCCCGACGCGGTGCGCGGCGAGTACCTGCGCGAGCGATTCGTGCCGGAGACGTGGCGGTCGTTCGTCGGGCACTTCGGCTGGGGGCGCGTCGCGGTCCCGCCGGTCGTCACGATCGGCGCCGCCGTCGCCGTGGCGCTCGCGTTCGTCGGCTGGTGTCTCGCCGCGCGACGGCTCTTTGGTGTCGGGCTCGTCGAACGTCGCCTCCCGACCGCGCTCGCCGGGATCGCGATCGGTCTCGTCGTCGCGGCGCTCGTGCAGTTCAACCGGACGTTCTTCCAACCGCAGGGGCGTTATCTGTTCCCGGCCGCCGCGCCGATGCTGCTGTTCTTCGCCGCCGGACTTGTCGGGTTGCGCGAGCGGCTGCTCGGCGAACGTGCGCCGACGTTGCGGCGCGCGCTGGCCATCGGCGCGCCGATCGTCTCGTCGTTCGCGGTCTGCGCGTTCGTGTTCGTCCCGGGTCTCGGCCTTCGCGGCGCCCCGACGGCGGTCGGGCCGCAGGCGTCACGCCACGCGTCGCTGCACGCCGGCGTCGCGACCGAGCCGGCGGCCGAACGTGTGACCGTCGAACTGCGCGAGCCGGCCGACGGTGCGCGGCTGCGCGAGGCGCCGACGTTCGTCTGGGACGCGACGCGCGCCGGCGGCGAGGGGCCGTTCACCGTGCATGCGTATCTGCGCGACGGACGGATCCTGTTCGGGACCTTCGAGTCGGCCGGCATCGCGATCGACGGCGACCGCTGGACGTTGCCCGCCGGTCACTGGGCGATGCTGCCGGCCGACACCGAGATCCTGTGGAAGGTCCGCAGGATCCCGGATCGCGCGCGCGGCGAGTCCACGCGCGAGATGCATGGGAGTCGGTCCTTCCGACTCACCCGCGTCGAGTGAAACGAAGGTGCCAGGCACTTTTGTTTCACTTTCCGTTACGAAGTGAAACGAAAGTGCCTGGCACGATCGTTTCACTTCGCGACGCAAAGCTCACTCACTGATACGTGACCTGGATCGGCAGGCCGTAGCCGATCGTCGACGTCGAGAAGTAGACGCCGGACGTCGCCGTCAGGCCGCCGGCGCTGTTGAAGATG
>JAEYTU010000470.1 GCA_023433825.1 Planctomycetota bacterium | reverse complement strand
CTGGTGATCCTTGGCGGCGAGGCCGGTGGCGTCGCCGCGAACTTCGCGCGCTGGTGCGGTCAGGTCGGCGCGAAGGAGCTGGATGCGGCGGCGCTCGGCGCGCTCCCACGGATCCAGATGCTCGGCGCGTCGGTTTCGCTGCTCGAGAGCTACGGACCGAAGGAAGGCGTGGTCGGCGCCGTCGCGCGTCTCGGTGGCGACAGCCTGTTCGCCAAACTGACCGGTCCGAAGGACGCCGTCCGCGCTGCGCGCGACGGCTTCGTCGAGTTCTGCCAGAGCGTGGTGCTGCGATGAACGGCGATCCCCGATTCGCGTCCCGCACGCGCCTTCTCGCTGCCGCTGCCTGGTCGCTGCTGATCTCGCATCGGACGTGCGTCGTGCTGCTGTTCGGTCTGTTCGTCGTGACGTGGGCCGGGACGCTGTACCAGGTCGACCACGGCCTCTATGCGGCGCAGCGCGCGTACTTCGAGTCGTGGTTCGTCCTGCAGCGAATCGGCGACTTGTTCGTCGCGTCCGACGTGCCGGCGTGGCTCGACGACCTCGCGATCGCGGTGCCGATCCCCGGCGGGATGCTGCTGATGACCGTGCTCGCGGCGAACCTCGTCTGCGGCGGAATGGTGCGGATCGCGCGATCGATGCGCAGCGGCAGTCGCGTGCCGTTCCGCATCGGCGTGATGACGGTCCACGTCGGGATCGCGATCCTGCTGCTCGCCGGGTTCGTCCGGTTCCGGCACGCCGACGAGGGTTCGCTGACGCTTCTCGAAGGCCGATCCGCGCGCAGCTACCAGAGCTTTCACGAGTGGGAGATCGCCGTGCAGCGACAGGTCGGCGACGACCGGATCGAGGAGCACCTGATCCGCGGAGAGGACTTCCTCGACGCGACGCCGCAGGCGTCGACGACGTTCCGCGCGGCGTCGCTGCCGTTCACGGTCGTCGTGCGTGACGCGACGCGGAACGGCGAACCGCGGCCCGGCGAGCGCGGCGGATTCGTCCTGCACCGCAACGAGCTGCTGCCCGAGAACGAGCGCAACATCGCCGCCTGCGAGATCGAGATCCGACGCCACGGGGCAACGCCCGAACGGACACTGCTGTGGGGACTCGACGTCGCGGGGTACGGATTCGAGTGCGACGGCGAGACCTACGGGTTGCAGCTGCGCAAGCGGACGTGGCCGCTGCCGTTCGCGATCCGACTCGATCGCTTCACGGCCGAGATGCACCCGGGAACGAGCAAGCCGAAGGCGTTCGTCAGCGAGGTCACCGTGTTCGACGCCGCCGGCGACGAGTCGCGGGCGCGCGTCGAGATGAACGAGCCGTTGCGCCGCGGTGACGTCGTCGTCTACCAGAGCACGTGGGGACGAAAGGACAGCCGGCCCGACGGCGCGCTGTTCTCCGGGTTCCAGGTCGTTCGCAACGTCGCCGACCAGTGGCCGCTGATCGGCTGCATCGTGATGTCGGCCGGCATGCTGCTCGCGTTCGGCGTCAAGCTGCTGCGCTTCCTGCGCAGTGCGACATCGGCTGCCGTCGTCGTGCTCGCGTTCGCCGGCGCAGGTTCGCTCGCGGCGCAGGCGCCCGACGCGGCGACGCCGCACGACACGCCGAGTGTGCGAACGACGCCGTATCCCGTTTCGGTGCTCGACGTCGCCGAGCGCATGCCGGTGCAGGAGGACGGACGCTTGAAGCCGCTGCTGACGCACGCGTCGTACCTGCTGCTGCGCGTGCACGGACGGCGAACGCTCCGGCTGCCGGACGAGGCGTCGTTCGGTCCGCTGGCCGGCACCAGCGTGACGCCGACCGAATGGGCGCTCGACATGCTGCTGTTCCCCGAACAGGCCGATCGCTACCCGGCGTTCCTGCTGCAGAGCAGCGAGGTCGCCGACGCGATCCAGCTCGGCCACGACCAGAAGCGCAAACGCGATCGCTACAGCTACGACGAGCTGCGGCCGGCGCTCGGCAACCTGTTCACGTTGGCGCGGCGGTACGGCCACCGGCCGGAGGCGAAGCGGAGCGGCATCGAGCAGCAGGTCGTGCTGCTCGCGCAGAACGTCAGCGACTACCAGCGGCTGTCGGACACGTTCGCCCCGGCGCGGCGCGGGTTCGCCGACTGGCTCGGGCGTCGCTGGCAGGGGTCGGCGTCACCGGATCGCGAGTTGGAGACGTTGCTGGCGTCGGTCTCCGGTGCGTCGGGATTCCTGCGGCTCGTGCCGCCGTCCGACCCGGCGCGCACCGAGTGGTTGGCGCCCGGCGACCTCGTCGGTGAGTCGCGCGGTGCCGAGGCGATGCTGGCGATCGCACGACGCCACGAACGGATCTTCGGCGCGCGCACCGACATGGCGGCACTGGCCGTCGAGTTCGCGGCGCTCGACGCAGAGCTGCAGGCGGCGATGGAACGCCGCGGCGAGGGCGACGCGCTGGCGATGGAGGTCGCCTACCTGCGCGCGGACTGGGTCTGGCGGGCGCTGTACGCGTTCGGGCTCGCGTTCGTCTGCGCGTGCCTCGGTGCGCTGTCGCCGCGACGGCGGGTCGCGTGGACGGCGACACACGTCGCGACCTGGGTCGGCATCGTGCTCTTGGTGACCGGCATCGTGCTGCGCTGCGTGCTGCGCGATCGCCCGCCGATCACCGGGCTCTACGACACGATCCTGTTCGTCACGGCGAGCGGCGCGATCGCCGCGATGGTTCTCGAGCGGCTGCAACGCCGGCGGATCGCGCTCTCGCTGGCGGCCGTGCTCGGGTTCTTCGGCTGCTTCGTCGCCGGACGGTTCGAGCAGATCGACGGCCGCGACACGATGCCGACGTTGCTCGCCGTACTCGACACGAACTTCTGGCTCGCGACGCACGTGACGATCATCAATCTCGGCTACGCCGGTGCGCTGCTGGCGGGCTTCCTGGCGCACGTGTCGCTGCTCGCGCCGTGGTTCCGCCGCGGAACGGCGACGACCGGACGCAGTGAACTCGGCCCGTCGATCTACGGGACGCTCTGCTTCGCGACGTTGTTCACGACCGTCGGGACGATTCTCGGCGGGATCTGGGCGAACGACTCGTGGGGGCGCTTCTGGGGCTGGGATCCGAAGGAGAACGGCGCACTGATGATCGTCCTGTGGAACCTGCTGATCCTTCACTCGCGACTCGGCGGGCTGGTCCGTGACCACGGCGTCGCGATGCTCGCGGTCGCCGGCAACGTCGTCGTCGTGTTCTCGTGGTTCCACACGAACCTGCTCGGCGTCGGCCTGCACAGCTATGGCTTCGCGAGCGGACTCAGTGCAGCAGTTTGGACGTTCTACATGGTCGAGTTCGCCGTGCTGTTCGCCGGTTGGCTCGGCGCGCGCCGACGTGCGTCGATGACGACTGCGTAGCGTTCGGTAGTGGGTCGCAGGTCGCGCGTGCCTGCGCTACCGTCCGCGCCCCGTGGTGTCCGCGAAGTCGACGACGACAGAACACTTCGCGGGCGGTCGCATCCGCCGCGTCGTTCGGTTCGGTGTGCGGTGGCTCGTCCGCGTGCTGCTGCTGCTCGTCGTCGTCGTGCAGGTCGCGTACCTCGCGCGCCGACCGCTGTTCGAGGCTCGGATCCGCGCCCAAGTGTCGGAACTCCTCGGCCGCGAGCTGGGCGGGCGCGTGACGATCGGCGCGATCGGCGGCAACTGGATCACGCACCTGACGCTGACCGGCGTCTCGATCGCGACCGAAGGTCCGCTGCGGGAACTCGCCGATGCACGGATCGACGTCGAACTCGCGCCGCTGGCGCTGGCGACCGGCGACCTCGGCGGGATCCGCGCTGCGCGAGTCACGGCGACACGGCTGCATCTCGACCTGACGGCGACGGGTTCGCCGGTCGAGGCGCGGTCCGACGGCGGGCCGCCGGACCTGCTCGCGTTCGAAGGTGTCGCCCCGGACGGTGCATCGATCGCGATCGAGCGATTCGAGCTGACCGGCGTCGCCGCGAACGTCGCCGGTCCGTTGCGTGTCGACGTCGATCCGGCGGCGTTCGCGCGGCCGCGGCGCGTGCGCGTCGTTGGGCCGGGTGTCGCTACGACCGCCGACCTGCGGCCCGACGGCGCCGTCGCGGCGAAGTTCGCCGTGCAGGACCTCGCGCGGATTCCGAACCTGTTCGCGACCGTCGACGTGCTGGCGGGCGGCGACGCGGTCGGCACCGGGACGCTGCGGCTGTCGCCGACGTTCACCTGCGAGGCCGCCGTCGACGCCCGCGGTCTGACACTGGTCGGCGAACGAATCGCGACGGTCGCGGCGAGCGTGCGCATCGACGAGGACGGACTGCGCGACGTCGACGCGACGCTTTCGGCGGACGGTGTTCGGGCGCGCGTCACGGAGGGATCGTTCGAGTTCGACGATGCGCTCGGGACGATGTCGGCCGACGCGGTCGTCACGTTCGTCGACGCGTCGAACTGGCAGCGGCGATTGCCCGAACAAGTGGCGACGCTGCCGCCGATCGACGGCTGGTGTCGCGTCGTCGCCGGCGAGGGTGCGCTGCGAGTCGACGCCGCGCGGCTCCGATCGAAGGCGGTCGACGCCGACGTGACGGCAGGGTCGGTCGCGTTCGCCGATCTCGCCGCGTTCGCGACGCAGGCGCCGTTCGCCGTGCGCCTCACGCTGCACGAGGACCACGACGTCCCGTGGCTGACGGCGCTCCCGGTGGCGCCGACGCGCGGGACGTTCGACGGGACGCTGACCGTGCGCGACGGGCGGATCGCGATCGACGGCGACGTCGACGCCGCGTTCGTCGCGGCGGTCGCGCAGCCGTCGCTCGACGGCAACGTTCGCGGCGCCGTGGGCCTCGTCGTCGACGGTGGGCTGACCGAACTCGGCGTCGACGTCGTCGCCGAACTGGCGGCGGTCACTGGCGCCGGGGACGTCGTCGTCGCCGTGCGTGCGCGTGGGGACGCCGTGGGCGTTCGTCTCGACGAAGTGGAGCTGCGCGCCGCCGCCGGCACGGTCCGCGCGAACGGTCGCGTCGACGGCGCGAGTCTCGCCGCGTGGACCTCGGGCGAAGTCGACCGCGCCGTTGTCGCGCCGGCGCTGACGTTCGCGATCGATCTCGACGGTCTCGAGCGCGTCGAGCTGATGCCGCTCGCCGGCGTCGCGCTG
>JAEYTU010000414.1 GCA_023433825.1 Planctomycetota bacterium | reverse complement strand
CGTCAAGGCGACCGACCTGACCTGGCTGCGCCTGCGGCCGTGGCGGCGCGCGTTGGCGGAGGCGTTCGAGCGCGTGCCGTACGACGAGGCGACGCCGACGACCGCGACGATCGTCCACGGCGAAGCCGCGGGCGCGCGCGCGGCTGCGGCGACGTTGCGTGACTGGCTCGCGACCAAGCTTCGAGCGACCGTCACGCTGCATTCGGCCGGCGCGTCGGATCCCGGCATGGCCGAGCTCTGGCCATGCCGCATCGAGGTCGAGCACGGCGACGCACAGATCGTCGTCCACCACGCGCCGCCGCGGCTTCGGCTCGACGTCACGCTCGCGAACCACTGCTTGCTGCCGTACTTCACGGCCGTCTCGCGCGGGACGCGCGGCGACCTGCTGGCCGCGGCCATTGATCAGTACTGATTCGTCAGTACCGGACCGGCGGTATCGACCGACGCACTGCTGTCCCCACCGAGCGCCGCGACACAACTGGCCGCGCTCGCGATCCGGAGCGGACATTCCGGATCGTTCGGTACGCAGCCCCGCGCGCGGTCTGCCGCGTCGTCGACGGAAACGTCGATGACAACGGTGTGGACGGCGAGCCGCAGCAGGACTGCTCGTCCCTGCATGTCCGATCGGTTGTCTCTCTCTCTCTCGTCGCTCTTTCCGCTGCCGGACCCTGCCGCCCCCCGGGCGACAGGGTCCGGTTCTCTCGACGACGAGCAGAGCCCGACGACGCCATCGAACCGACGCCGCACGTTCGACGCGGAACGCGGCGGGCATGGTCAGGGTGTGGACATCGCGGACCGGAAAGGGATCCTGGGCCGACTCGCTTTCGTCCGAGCCGCGCCTCACGCGTCTCCCAACCGATCGATCGACCCACGATGAACGCACGCTTCCTCGCGCCGACCTTGGCGCTTCTCTCCGCACTTTCGCTGTCCGCCCAGTGCTACGAGATCCCGGACAACCTGCCCGGGGCTGGATCGGGGAACGTGATCCCGTTCGGCGACACCGACCCCCAGTCCGCGTTGTGGAGCCGAACGATCTATCAGCAGACCGTCACGGCCGCCGACCTCGGCAATCAGCCGGGCGTGATCACGGCGCTCGCATTCGCTCCGGCCGGGACCGGGGTCAGGCGGTTCGGCTCGCTCAAGATCACGCTCGGTCACTGCACGCTCGGGACGCTTTCGACGACGTTTGCCAACAACTTCACGTCGCCGGGTCAGGTGGTGCTCGACGTGACCGACTTCGAATGGCCCAACACCGCGGACACGTGGGTCGACATTCCGCTACAGACGCCGTTCGTCTACATCCCGCCGCTCGGTGACTTGCTGATCGAAATGGTCTGCATCGGCGCCGGATCGCCTGGCAACACGTCGGCAGGCATGCGAACCGGCGCACGTCAGCGGATGTACAACCGCAACTGGGGTGGTCCGACGATCCCGACGACGGGGCAGTGGGGCGGTACTGCGGCACTGAAGGTCCGCGTCTGCATGAGCACGGCGGCGAACGCGCGCTTCGGCAGCGGATGCCTCGGCACGAACAACCAAGCGCCGACGTTGAGCTACTCCGGATCGAGCCGGATCGGCCAGATCCTGAACGTCGATCTCGCGAGCGCCCGTGCGACGACGCCGTACTTCACGCTGCTCGGCACGACGATCGGCGCGCCGTACCCGGTGCCGCTCGACGTGATCGGGATGCCCGGCTGCAAGCTCTACCCGTCGATCCTGATCTCGTTCGGCGGCGTCACGAACGCGAGCGGTACGGGCAGCGCGCCGTTCCCGATCCCGAACGACCCGACGCTGACGTCGCTGATGCTGTTCCACCAGTGCGGTGTCGTCGACGCCGGCGCGAACGCGCTCGGACTCGTCACGTCGAACGCCGGCTGGTTCGTCGTCGGCAACTGACGGCGACGCGCGTCGCTCTCCGCATTCCAGGGCCTGCCCCGGCTCCCGATCCTCGAGGTTCCCGTGTTTCGACTCTCCGCTTCACTGACGTGTCTGCTGCTGGCCGCGCCGATCGCGGCGCAGTGCTACGAGATCCCCGACAACAATCCGGCGGCCGGTTCTTCGAACGTGATCCCGTTCGGCGACTCCAATCCGCAGTCGGGGACGTGGAGTCAGCAGATCTATCAACAGCTCGTGACCGCCGCCGACCTCGGCAATCAACCCGGCGTGATCACGTCGCTGGCGTTCGCGCCGGCGGGCACCGGTTTGCGCCAGTTCGCGACGCTGAAGATCACGCTCGGGCACTGCAATCTCGGCGCGATGACGTCGACGTTCGCGACGAACTTCACGTCGCCCGGCCAGGTCGTCCTCGACGTGACGAACTTCGAGTGGCCGACGACGGCCGACACCTGGACGACGATCCCGCTGCAGACGCCGTTCGTGTTCATCCCGCCGCTCGGCGACTTGCTGATGGAGGTCGTCTGCACGGGTGCCGGTGCGCCGGGCGTGTCCCCGGCCGGGATGCGAACCGGCGGACGGCCGCGGCTCTACAACTTCACGTGGGGCGGACCGACGCCGCCGACGACAGGGACGCTCGGAAACTCGGCTGCGATCAAGGTCCGCGTCTGCATGAGC
>JAEYTU010000215.1 GCA_023433825.1 Planctomycetota bacterium | reverse complement strand
CGACGATCACGACCGAAGTGCTGCTCAGCACGTCGGTCAACCCGGCCGCGACGGCGTCGACGACGTTCGACAACAACCACGGCACCGACAAGGTGACGGTCGTTCCGCCAAGCTCGGTCCTGAACTTCCCGGCCGTGCCTTCGATGTTGGTGAAGACGCGCGGGCTGACGACGGTCGTCTGGGCGACGAGGCCGGTCGCGGTCAGCGCGGCGAGGAGAGGAGTGGTCAGAAAGGTAGATTTCATGGAGGGGCTCTCTAGTGAGACGAACGTCGCCGGCAACCGCATCGCACAGGATGTGACGACGCGATTGCCGAGGCGGCCGGAACTCTACTCAGTAGTCCGGCACGCCTTCCCAGTCCGTGTAGCGGTCGAAGCCGCCCTCGGCCGGACGCTGACGGACTTGGTAGATGCGCTGGACGATCGTTCGTGCGCGTTGCTCCAACGCCGGGTCTTGCAGCAACTGCGCGTACCCGATCGCGAGTTTGACGGCCGGCAACGACCACAGCGTGAAGTTCGTCCCGTACGACCACAGCACCTGATTCGGGTCGTCGTACTGCGTGCTCGACAGCGGCGCGCCGTCCGGCAACCATCGGACACCCGTCGCGACGATGTTCTCCTGTGCGTCGAGCTTCCACCCGTACAGCAGCAGGTTCCGCGCGGCGACGGCGGCGAGATCGCGCGCGAGCGGTTCGCCGGTCACGCGATAGCACGCGTCGAGGCCGACGATCGCCAACGCCTCTTCCCACGGCTTCCAGAACTCGTGGTTCGCGATGATGCGGACGTCGGGACCGACGACCGACAGCGGCAACACGGTCGCGCCATTGGTCAGGTAGCCGCGATGCTGCGGACGCACGCACTCGACGACACGCGCGCGCATCCGATCGCGGAGGTCCGTGCGGCCGGTGCAGAGGTAGTTCCACGACAACGACAGGAACGTGCGTCCGACGGCCCGCGGCTGGTCGATGTCGTTCGTCGCCCAACGCGGCTTCAGGCTCGGCACCGTGTGCGATGCGAGGTACAGCTCGGCTTCGTTCTCGAGTTCGTCGCGCAGCGAGTGACTCCCGGTCAGCAAGTACGCGCTCGCCAACGTCAGGCTCGACCAGTGCTGGTGATCGCGCCCCTGCCACGAGTTTGGATCCAGGAACGGCTCCGGATGCGGCTTCCCGAGTCGGTCACGGCAGACGATCGCGTTGAAGTGGCTGCGTCCGCCCCACGCGACCCAGTCGGGTCGACCGCGTGACGTCACGCGACTGCCGTCGGCTTCGCGGTGGTGGACGGGTCGGTTCGCCTCCTCGAGGCACATGAACCGCGCCTCCTCGATCCCGTCCGGCATCCCCGAAGAGAAGATGTCGACGAGCCGTGCGACGCCGAAGTCGTTCTGATCGCCGGAGAAGCTCGGATTGCGCAGCAGCCCGAGCGGCAGGTCGTCCCACGGATGACCGGCGACCGACAGATAACTCGTGAAGCGCGCACGCGACGCCAGCGCGGCAGCGCGGCCGCCGTCCGACAGCCACGCCGGCGGCTGCGGGACGATGCCCCACGGACCGAACGCGCCCGAACTGCGCCAGTCGAGCGACACGCCGTACAGCGGCGCCATGTAGACCGACATCAGCGTCTGCACGCGCCGATCGACGTCGGGCACGGCGATCGGGCGCACCGCGACCATGTCGCCGTACCACTCGTGGCCTTGGCCGTCGACGAGACGCACGGTGTCGAGCAGTCGGACGACGCTCGGGCCGAACGCGTCGAGTCGCTGTGTCGCGAGTCCGAGGCGGCGACTGCCGCGGAACAGCGGCATCAAGCCGGTGGTCCACAGATCGATGAAGTCGAGATGCTGCTCCCACTGCGCGCTGCCGGTGTTGGCCGAGATCAGCTTCAACTCGAACTGTGCGTGGTCCTGGTCGGAGAGGAACGTCGCCCAGAAGTCGTAGACGACGTCGGTGTCCGGGATCCGACCCTGGAACCAGAACACCTTGCGGATCTCGCTGTTGTGCAGGACCTGCTTCAAGCGCAGCGGCGCGACGCGGATGCCGACGTTCGGAACGCCGACGGCGATGTTCCACGAGAAGCCGTTCATCGCCGCAGCCATCCATGGGCTGACGACGAACGGCGTCGAACCCGGCGCCTGCTCGCGAACGACGATGTCGATCTCTTGGCCGGGCGCGAGGTCGAGTTGCACCCACAACTGTGCGTAGCGAACGCTGCCATCGGGCCAGCGCGCGCCGAACGGGACGAGTTCCGAGGGAAGGCCGACGGCGGCGAACTGCTGCGTCTCGAAGTAGGTACCTGCGGGGAACGGAACCGTTGCGGATCCCCATTCACGGCGTCGGAACGGCGTGCGATTGGCGAAGCGGACGGAGGTGGTGAACTGCGGCAGCGCAACGTGCGCCGCGTGATCCGCCATCGTGGTGGGATGGCGGGGTGCTTCTGCGGCTGCTGGGGCGACCAGCAGACCCGCGAGAAGCGCGAGTGTCTCGATCATCGCGGTGGTGAAGAGCAGGGGTGGAGACGGACAGAGGGAGCCGGCGGGGCGGACCGGAATGCCGGGCCTACGCATTCCTTCATGTCGGCGGCTCGCCGGATTCCGGAGTGTCGGACGACTTCGGGCGCCCGTCCGGTCGGTCGCGTCGGTCGGACGCGCGCGTCGACGTGACGCTAAGTGCGGCGCGGCGTGGACGAACGGCGCGTTGACGCGCCGCGAAGCACGCGCAATTCGCGCTGGATCGACTCGTGGCGTTCCTGTTCAGTTCCGCGCCTCGATGCGCTGGCTCCTCCAAACGCTCGGATCGTCGATCGGCAGCAAGTTCGTCGTCGCGATCACGGGTTTACTGCTCTCCGGATTCCTCGTCGGCCACCTGGCCGGCAACCTGCTGGTCTTCGATCCGCAGCGTCAGGCCATCAACCGTTACGCCGAATGGCTGCACGGTCAGGGCGCGCTGCTGTGGGTCGCGCGATTGGGATTGCTCGCGGCGTTCGCGCTGCACGTCGGCATCGCGATTCGGCTGCAGCGTCAGAATCGCGCCGCGCGGCCGACCCCGTACGCCGTCTCGGCGACGCGCCAGGCGTCGTTCGCGTCGCGGTCGATGCTGCTGACCGGGATCGTCGTCTTCGTCTATCTGCTGCTGCACCTGCTGCACTTCACGTTCGGCGCGATCCAGCCGGCCGGCCGGGCGGCGTTCGAGGCGGGCGACGTTCACGCGATGGTCG
>JAEYTU010000394.1 GCA_023433825.1 Planctomycetota bacterium | reverse complement strand
CCGCAGCACCATTCCGTCGAACGGCGCACGGATGAACGCGTTGTCGCGGCGCGCCGTCGCCTGGCGCAGCACGGCCTCGGCCGCCGGCACGCGCGCCTCCGCTTCGACCTTCCGTGCGTCGGCGACCAACTGTTCGGCGCGCGCCTGCGCCAACGCGCTCTCGGCCGTCGCGAGCGCCGTCGTCGCGATGTCGCGCCGCGCGACGGCGACGTCGCGTGCCTGGCGGGCGTCGTCGAGCGTCGCGTCGTTGACGATCCCCTCGCGCAGCAGCTTGTCGGCGCGTTCGAACGCGCGGCCACGCTCGCGCAGCACTGCCTCAGCTTCGTGCACGGCGGCCTTGCGTTCGTCGAGCAGCGCCGTCGCTGCGGCGATCGCAGCACGCGCCGTCTCGGTCTCGGCGGCCGCTGTCGCGATCGCGGCGCGCGCGCTGGCGACGTTCGCCTCGGCCTCGGCGATCCGCGCGTCTTCCTCGGCGTGCCAGACCTCGGCCAGCAACTGCCCCTTGGTCACGCGATCGCCCTCGTCGACGAGGACCTGCACGAGGCGCCCTTGGACTTCGCTGGCAACCGATGCTCGCGTGCGCGCGCGGACGTAGCCGTTCGCCGTCGTCAGTTGCGCCTCGACCGAGTCCGATGTCCGGATCGAGCGGGCCGTCGCGACTTCGGGCGGACGCGAGACGACGTAGAGCGCGACCAGCGTCGCCGTGCCGACCAGCAACAGAACGGGAATCGCAAAGCGTCGCAGCGCCGATCGTCCGCGGGGCGGACCGGTCGGATGCTCGATGCGAAGGGCTTCCAGGGCGCGTGCGGTGTCTTCGCGGGTCATGCGTTCCGGTCGATGGCAGACGGTGATGGCCAACCCTATAGTCCGCCGCCCTCGAAAGCAGCGGAGCGCCCCCGAACCCGGCATGAGCAAACTCCAGATCACCGACATTCCGACCCCCGGCTACGAGCGTGTCGTCCGCGGCGTCGACGCAGACTCCGGTCTCCACGCCATCGTCTCGATCCACGACACGACGTTCGGCCCCGCGCTCGGCGGGCTGCGAATGCTGCCGTACGAAACCGAGAACGAAGCCCTCTTCGACGTCAACCGACTCTCGCGCGGCATGACCTACAAGTCGGCCGTCGCCCGCACCGGCCTCGGGGGCGGCAAGTCGGTGATCATCGGCGACCCCGCGAAGGTCAAGTCCGAGAAGCTCTACCTCGCGATGGGCCAGTTCCTGAACGAACTCGGCGGTCGCTACATCACGGCCGAGGACATGAACACCTCGGTCAAGGACCTCGAGACGATCCGGCGCGCGAGCAAGTACGTCGCCGGACTCGAGCGGAAGGACGGCGGCAGCGGCAACCCGTCGCCGTACACGGCCTATGGCGTCTACCTCGGCGTCTGCGCGGCGTTGGAGTGGACGTATGGCAAGGCCGACCCGAAGGGCCGCAAGGTCGTGATCCAGGGCGTCGGCGCCGTCGGCGGCGCGCTCGCCGAGCGACTGACGAAGGCCGGCGCCGAGGTGTTCGTGACCGACGCGAACGCCGGCCGTCAGGCGCAGATCGCCAGCGACTTCGGGTGCCAAGTCGTCTCCGACCAACAGGCGATGACGATGGTCTGCGACGTTCTCGCGCCGTGTGCCCGCGGTGCGGTCCTGAACGACACGACGATCCCGAAGCTCGGCTGCAAGATCGTCGCCGGCGCCGCGAACAACGTCCTGCTCGAGGATCGCCACGGTCGGATGCTGATGGAGCGCGGGATCCTGTACGCGCCCGACTACGTCATCAACGCCGGCGGCATCATCAACGTGTCGGCCGAGTTCGCGCCGGGCGGCTACGACGAGGCGAGTGCGCGCAAGCAGATCGAGCGCATTCCGCAGGCGCTGAAGGAGCTGTGGGCGATGGCGAAGGAGCAGAAGATCCCGACCAGCGAGGCCGCGGATCAGCTCGCGCGTCGCATCGTCGACGAGGCGAAGCAAGCCAAGCGGCGGTGAGGCGGGCGCGCGGAGCCGGAGTCGTCGTGGCGCGTTCGGTGACGTGACAGCGCCAACCCGCGACCTGGCGACGCTGCTCCGCGATGGCGCGCCGGTGCTGCACGACGAGGCCTACGCGTTCGCGACGGCGCCGGATGGCGTGGACCTGCGCGGTGTCGGCGCGTTCGCGATCGTCGCCGAAGCGGAGGGGACGACGGTCGTGCTGCCGGAGGCGAACGCGCGCGCGGCGGGGTTCGTGGTCGCGTTCGTCGCGGCGCGGATCACGTGGTC
The DNA here is from genome assembly GCA_023433825.1 of Planctomycetota bacterium. GTDB lineage: Bacteria > Planctomycetota > UBA1135 > UBA1135 > UBA2386 > JAEYTU01. The sequence goes on along the minus strand of JAEYTU010000394.1, from coordinate 3,404 downwards.
GGTCGTGTCCGACCTCGCGGCGGTGGGGCTGACGGCGGCGGTCGCGACGGCGCTGGCCGAAGCCGGCATCGCGTGCAACGTCGTCGCCGGGGTCCGGCACGACCACTTCTTCGTGCCGTTCGAACGCGGGCCGGACGCGCTGGCGCGCCTGCGGAAACTCGCCGTGAGCGTCGCCGGGGGGGACGTCGCTATACCACCGGGCCCATGACCCCACTCACCTCGCTCGTGCTGCCGATCCTGCTGTCGGCGGTGTTCGTCTTCGTCGTCAGCTCCCTGATCCACATGGTGCTGCAGATCCACAAGGGCGACTACCGCAAGTTGCCGAACGAGGACGCGGTGCTCGATGCGATGCGCAGCGCGGGCGTGCAGCCGGGGCAGTTCATGTTCCCGTGTCCGACCTCGATGAAGGACATGGGGTCGCCGGAGATGGTCGCGAAGTATCGCCGGGGCCCGATCGGGAGCCTGATCGTTCGCCCGAGCGGCGACATCGGGATGGGCAAGGCGTTGATGCAGTGGTTCGTGCTGTGCGTCGTGATCAGCGTGTTCGTCGCGTACCTGACCGGGCTGGCGTTGCCGCCCGAGGCGACCGGCGCGCAGGTCTTCCGCTTCGCTGCCGCGGCGACTGTGCTCGGCCACGCGTTCTCGAGCGTCAACGACTCGATCTGGAAGGGGCTGTCGTGGACGACGACGGCGAAGTTCGTGTTCGACGGTGTGGTCTACGGGCTCGTGACGGGTGCGACGTTCGCATGGTTGTGGTGAGCCGTTGGTGCCGCTCCGCAAACTGAAACGAAAGTGCCAGGCACTTTCGTTTCACTTTGTCCCGCACAGCGGGTGAACACGTGGTTTCACTTCGCGCGTCTGGCTGTCTCCTCGGGCTCGCGCTCGGCGACGCGCTCGGCGCCCCGCACGAAGGCGGCCTGCTCGAGCGACTGACGTGGCGACTCGTCGGCCGCACGCGCGATGGCCGGCCGCGCTTCACCGACGACACGCAGATGGCGATCGATCTCGCCGAGTCGCTGCTCGCGAACGGCCGCCTCGACGCTGACGACTTCGCGCGGCGGCTCGCGGCGAGCCATCGCTGGAGTCGCGGATACGGACCGGGGATGACGCGCGTGCTGCGTCGCATTCGCCGCGGCGAACGTTGGCAGACGGCGTCGCGCGCCGTTCGCGCCGCGGGGTCGTTCGGCAACGGCGCGGCGACGCGTTCGCCGGTCGTCGCGGTGTGGGCGGCCGCCGATCCGACGGAAGTGGCGCCGCTGGCCCGCGCGTCTGCGGAAGTGACGCACGGTCACGCCCTCGGCATCGAAGGTGCCGTCGTCGTCGCGGTGGCGACGCACGCGTTGCTCGCCGGTGCGCGCGGTGTCGATGCGATCGCCGTCGCCGCCGAAGCGTGCACGGCCGACGAGCTGCGCGTGCAGCTCGCGCATCTCGCCGACCTCGCGCGCCGCGACGCCGAGATCACGCCGACCGAGTTGGTCGCCCGCTTCGGCAACGGCATGACCGCGCAGACCTCGGTCGCGACGGCGTTGCACATCGCCGTCCGGCATCTCGACCGATCGTTCGAGGAGCTTGCCGCGTTCGCGATCCGCTGCGGCGGCGACGTCGACACGATCGCCGCGATGGCCGGTGCGATGTGGGGCGCCGCGAACGGCGCGGCTCAGTTGCCGTCGATCGCCATCGAGCAGCGCGAGCGGATCGAGGCGATCGCTGCCGCGCTCGCGGACCGCGGTGGAAAGTGAAACGAAAGTGCCTGGCACCTTTGTTTCACTTTGCCGCGCACACCGCCTGAACACGTTGATGAAACGTTCGTGCCAGGCACCTTCGTTTCACTTCGGAACGAACACGGCGAAGGAACGCCGTCGGAAGTGAAACGAAAGTGCCAGGCACGAACGTTTCACTTTCCCCGGCAAACCCGGGAGACCACGTTTCACTTCCGCGGGAAGCAGATCACCGGCACGTGGGAATGCCGCACGATCGCCTCGGTGACGCTCCCGAGCACGAGGCGGCTCAGACCCGTGCGGCCGTTCGTCGAGATCGCGAGCCAGTCGACGCCGTGCTTGGTGCAGTAGTCGACGATCGCGTCGACGACGTCGGTCGCGTTGCGCACCTCGCCGGTGACCGGAATGTCCTTCGGGAACGTCGCGACGACCTGCGCCATCCGCCCCTTCGCGGCCTGCAACTCGGCGTCGACCGACGGCGCCGATTGCGGCGGCGCGAGCGGCGCGCCGAGCGGGACGATCTGCAGATCGTGAACGATGTGCAGCACGGTCACCTTCCCACCCAGGCGCCGCGCGATGTCGGCGACCGGGCCGAATGCGCGTTCGGCAGCCGGAGAGAAGTCGGTCGTGACGAGGATGTGCGGCTGTGCCATGGCCGCACCTTCTAGCCCGTCGCCCGCCGCCGAGCGACCGCCAGCCAAACCCCGAACGGCACCGCGAGCGTCAGCGACCACTGCCAGACCTGATGCGCCGGCCCGAAGCTGCCCGTCGCCTGGTACACGAGGTACGACGCCGGCCCCGCGACGGCGAGCACGCGCAGCACCGCGCGCGTCGCCGGCAGCGGCGCGAGCCCGACGAGTGGCAGCCACCACAAGTGGTACCACGGCGAGTACAGCGGCATCGCGACTGCGAGCAGCGTCCACGTCACGACCGCGCCACCGCGCGCGACGCCGTCCAGTCCGCGCACGCGCGCCACGGCGAATGCGAGGACGACCAGCGTCACCCCATACCCGACGCGCAACGCCGCCCCCGCATCCACGCCGGCGACCACCGTCAACAGGTGCAACGCGCTCGTCCCCGAGTGCGACGTCGGCTTCGCCAGCCAATCGAGCCCGCCGGGCGTCGCGAAGTAGTGCAACGCCAGCGGCGCCGCCAACGCCGCCGTCGCGACGACACCCCCGGCGAACGCCGCGACGCGACCGCGCCACCACGCATAGGCGAGCAACAACGGCCCGAGCACGGCGCACCCGTGCTTCGTCAGCACCGCCGCACCGAACGCGAACGTCGCCCACCCGATCCGATCCCGCGCCAACGCCGCGACGCACGCCGCCAGCATCAACGCCATCTGCGCGTCGTTGTGCGCCGACCCGGCCGTCTCGAGCAGCAAGAACGGGTTCCACAACCACGCGACGAACACCGGCGTCGCCGCCGCCGGCGCGAGGCGCCGCAACGCGTCACGCACCAGCAACGCCGTCAGCACATGGCACGCGCCGTAGAGCGCCTTGAACAGATAGACCCCGACCCACAGCGCGTCGCCGGCGAGCCACGCGAACGCCGTCTGCACGATCGCCGTCAGCGGCCCGTACAGCATGACGACCGACGTCCAGTCGGCGAGTGCGAGGCTCGGATCGCCGACGAACGTGGCCGCCGGCGTCAGGTACGGATTGGCACCGTGCACGGCCTCGA
>JAEYTU010000311.1 GCA_023433825.1 Planctomycetota bacterium | reverse complement strand
CGTGAGGATCGTACGAGATCGGAACTACGGATCGACATCGAATGGCTCCAAGCGCGGCGGGACGTCCGGCGCGCGGCGCATCGATATCTCGGGCGCAGCGTCGGCGCCAATTCCGCAGCGCGTCCGTCACTTCGTCTGACGATCGAAGTGCCGATGACGCGCGATCGCCTCGGCGAACGACTTCGCGAACGCCGCGGCGCCAGCCGCGCCAGCCGTCACGACGCCGGCCACGGCCGAGACCTGCTTGCCGTCGGTCTCCGCCAGCGACTCGTCGCCGAGGTCTGCGTTCGCGAGCAGGCGAATCGCATCGCCCGTCGCACCGATCGGTTTGCAGTGGCGCCACGCCTCCTCGACGAACGCGAACACGGCGTCGAGGTCGGACAGTGTTGCCGCGTTGTCGGCGCCGCCCGGCAGGTAGACCGCGTCGAACATCACCGAACTCGCCGTCTGCAGCGTGTGCTTGGCTTCGACCGTGTCGCCGCCGGCGCCCCGAATCGTGCCGAGCGCCGTGGAGACGACCTCGACCACCGCGTCGCCGTCCTCGAGCACCTTGCGCACGGCCGTCAGTTCGCGGCTCGCGAACCCGTCGGCGAGCAGCACCGCGACCTTTCGCGATCGGATCGAGTCGTGCGGCGTGTTCATCTGGCTCAGCGCCGGTGAACTCGTCAGCGGTTTGTCGCGACCCTTCTGTTGCGGCTTCGCGCTCCCCGACTTCGGCGCGGCTGCACCGTCGAACGCGACGCCGGCGACCTTCGCGACGGTTGCCGCGAGTTCGACGTCGACGTTCGCCAGATTGACGCGAACGACGCGCTCGCGGATCTCGGGACGCAGAACCTTGCTGACTTCGAAGCAGAACGCGTCGACGAGATGCGCGCGTTCGGGTGCAGAGAGACTGGCGAGGAACAGTCGTGCTTGGCTGAAGTGATCGCCGAACGTCTCGCTGCGTTCGCGGACCTTCGCACCTTCGACCCGTTCGGCGAACGGGACGAAGCCGATGCCCGGGGACGCCAACGCCGGCTCGCCGTCGCCGATCGAGTTCGGGTGATAGTTGGCCTTCCCGGTCGGGATCGAGTGACGGTTGAACCCGTCGTGCTGGTGGTTGTGCACCGGCGCGCGCGGGCGGTTGATCGGCAGCTCGGCGAAGTTCGGACCACCGAGCCGCGTCAACTGCGTGTCCATGTACGAGAACAACCGCGCCTGCATCAGCGGGTCGTTGCTGAAGTCGATGCCGGGGACGATGTTCGCGACGCAGAACGCGACCTGCTCGACTTCGGCGAAGAAGTTCTTCGGGTTGCTGTCGAGGACGAGCTTGCCGACGCGCTGGACCGGCACGAGTTCCTCGGGCAGCAGCTTCGTCGCGTCGAGCAGGTCGAAGCCGTGTCGGAGCGCGTCCTTCTCGGGGACGATCTGCACGCCGAGCTCCCATTCGGGGAAGTGACCGGCCTCGATCGCGTCCCACAGGTCGCGCCGATGGAAGTCCGGGTCCTTGCCAGCCAACTGTTGCGCTTCGTCCCAGACCAACGAATGGACGCCGAGCAGCGGCTTCCAGTGGAACTTGACGAAGGACGAGTCGCCCTTCGCGTTCACGAGTCGGAACGTGTGGACGCCGAAGCCTTCCATCATTCGATAGCTGCGAGGAATGCCGCGGTCCGACATCGCCCAGAACACCGTGTGCGTCGTCTCGGGCACCAGCGACACGAAGTCCCAGAACGTGTCGTGCGCCGACGACGCTTGCGGGATCTCGCGGTCGGGTTCCGGCTTCACGGCGTGCACGAAGTCGGGGAACTTCGCGCCGTCCTGGATGAAGAAGACCGGGATGTTGTTGCCGACGAGGTCGAAGTTGCCTTCGTCCGTGTAGAACTTGACCGCGAATCCGCGGACGTCACGCACGGTGTCTGCAGAGCCTCGCGAGCCGACGACGGTCGAGAATCGAACGAAGACCGGCGTCGTGCGACCCGGATCGGTCAGGAACGCCGCACGCGTGAAGCGCTCCAGCGAACCGTCGTACGGTTGGAAGTGACCATGCGCCCCGGTGCCGCGTGCGTGCACGACGCGTTCGGGGATGCGCTCGTGGTCGAAGCGCATGATCTTCTCGCGGAGGTGGAAGTCCTCCAGCAGCGTCGGTCCGCGCGGTCCGATCCGCAGCGAGTCGTCGGTGTGCGTGACGCCGACGCCCTGATCGGTCGTCAGGAACGCGCCGCGTGGATCTTCGTGGTCACGAGCAAGTCGGTCCTGGTCGTGGGCGTCGGTCTGTTTCGACTTGCGAGTCGACTTCTTGTTCGTGGCCATCGTCGGTGCTCCGTGTCGGTGTCGAGGATCAGCGTGCTTCTTTGCGAGCGTTCTTCGCGCGCGCGGCACCGATGGCCGTCTTGACGTCCTTCTCCTCCTCGGGCGGCGGCAGGATCGCCTTCATGCCGAGATGCTGGATCCACAGCTCACGCGTCCAACCGGCCGTGTGGTAGAGGTGCTCGTCCTCCTGGTCCTCGACCTCGTCGTACGCGGCGCGCATCCCCTTGCCGGCGTCGCCCTTCGTCGCCTTGCCGAGTTCGCCGACGAGATGCCAGTTCAAGTGGCACTTCGTCTCGGCGTCGACGATGCATTCGGCGGCGACGATCTCGGCCGCAGCCTTGTCGCCGGCCTTCAGTGCCATCTCCATCGTCTTGACGAGGCTCTCGCCCTTGAAGCGGACGATCTTGCGGGCCGGCGTCTCGGCCTCGGGATCGACCTCGAGCATCGTCATCAAGTCGGTGTAGGCCTCGACGTGCGTGCGCGTCTCTTCGAGGTACTTCTCCCACTCCTCCTTCAAGTCTTCGTTCTGCGCGCAGCGAATGGCGGTCTCGTAGACCTTGATCCCGCCGAGCTCGGTTTCGAGCGCCTGGCAGAGGAAGTCGCTGGTGATCTTGTTCATGGTGTGCTTCTCGTCGGTGTGGTGTCGGGGCGGCGCGGTCGGAGCGACATGCTCGACTCGGCGCCGCGCGGCTCGACGAACTCGCAATCCGTATGCCGCTGCAGGCGCCGCGCGGGTGCGCAGTCAGCGCTCGCGAAAGCCGTTGCGTCGCCGACGTTTCTACAAACCGTCGGCGACGCGAAGCGTCAGAAGTTGAAACCGAGGGTCAGTGCGACACCGTCGAAATCGGTGTCGAACGCGGGGATCCGCGTGCCGCCCTCGACGTCGCTCTCGTCGATCGCCTCTTCACGATGGATGTAGGCGAGCGAGAGCGTCGCGATGCTGAGTCGCAACCGCAGGCCTGCATCGAAGCCGAACGTCGTCGTCGACGTGTCCCACTTCGTCGAGGACAGGTTCGTCTCGACCTCGCTGATGCCGATGCCGAGCGCGACGTTCGCGAAAACGCCGAAGCGGACGTTCTCGGTCGCGACGAACGCGATGTCCGGCTCGGCCGCGAGCTTGATGCCGAGCGAGGTGACCTCGACCTCACCGCTCGGCGTCTGCTGCTCGATCTGGTACTCACGGCCGAAGACACCGAATCGGATCGGCATCAGGAAGTTGCCTGAGTGCACGCGGTACGCGCCGTAGCCGAAGATCTCGAGGCTCGACGCCTCCGACTCGCCGAAGCCGGCATTCGTGAACAGATCGTCGTCCGACTTGATCGCTTCGATCTCGACACCGCCGCCGAACCCCGATTCGCCGAAGCCTTCGAAGCGTCCGCGCAACAGACCGGCGTCGGTCTCGCCGTCGAGCGGCGTGCCCGACGTGTCGTGTTCGAAGTCACCCGCGCCGAGCGTGAGTTCGAGTGTGAACGACGGCGGCTTCGCAGGAGCCTTATCCTGTCGAACCGGTCGCGGCATCTTGAACGACGCGAGGTCGAGCGTCGTGGGTGCGGGCTCTTGCGCATGCACGGGGACGGCGACTGCGCCGAGGATTCCCACGAGCGCGAACATGGAGCCGATACGAACAGAGTTGGTTCTTGGTGATGACACGTTGGTTCTCCTGTCGGGACGGAAGTCGTCCGGCGACGTTTGCGCCGTTTCGCAATGCCCGTGCCATTGCGGACGAGGCCGAGAACTGAGAGGAAGTTCAGGAGTCCACGCGTGCGACGCTGCTCATACTTCGCCGCCGGTCTCGGATGATCTTCGCGAGCTTCGTCTTCCTGTACTGGTTCCTGCCGCTGTTCCTCGCGGTGTACATCGCGCTGCCGCGCGGTGGTCGGAACGTCTGGTTGACGATCGGCAGCTATGCGTTCTACGCGTGGACGATGCCGAGCTACGTGCTGCTGCTCGGCGCGATCACGTGTGTCGACTACGTCGCCGCGCGCCGCATGGGGCCGATCGAGGAACGTCGCGCACATCGCCGCCGTTGGCTGATCGTCTCGCTGTGCGTCGACCTCGGACTGCTGTGCTGGTTCAAGTACGCGAACCTCGTCGTCGAGACGATCGACGTGCTGCTCGCGGGCGTCGGCGTCGGCGCGATTCCGTGGCAGACCGTCGCGCTTCCGGTCGGCATCTCGTTCTTCGTGTTCCAGTCGATGAGCTACACGATCGACGTCTACCGCGGCGACGTCCGACCGACGCGATCGCTGCTCGACTTCGCGTGCTACGTCTCGATGTTTCCCCAGCTCGTCGCCGGGCCGATCGTCCGGTACCGCGACGTCGCGCGCGAACTCGTCGAGCGCGTCGTCACGTATCGGCACGTCGCGTCCGGCGTCGTGCTGTTCATGGTCGGGTTCGCGAAGAAGGTGCTGCTGGCCGACAACGCGGCGCTCCTCGCGGACGCCGTGTTCGCCAGCGCCGCGCCCGGCCTCGTCGATGCGTGGGTCGGCGTCGTCGCCTACGCCGTGCAGATCTACTTCGACTTCTCCGGCTACTCGGACATGGCGGTCGGCCTCGGCTGGATGCTCGGCTTCCACTTCCCGAAGAACTTCGCGTCGCCGTACCGCAGCGCGAGCGTGACCGAGTTCTGGCGACGGTGGCACATCTCGCTGTCGACGTGGCTGCGCGACTACCTCTACATCCCGCTCGGCGGTAACCGGCATGGCGCGGCGCGCACGTACGCGAACCTGTCGACGACGATGCTGCTCGGCGGACTCTGGCACGGCGCGTCGTGGACGTTCGTTCTCTGGGGTGCGTGGCAGGGACTGTTCCTGATGCTCGAACGTCGCTTCGGCGCGCTCCCGTCGACGTTGCCGCGTGTCGTCCGCGTCGGGGCGACGTTCGTCGTCGTGCTGTTCGGCTGGGCGATCTTCCGAGCGAACGATCTGGCGACGCTCGGCGCGATCCACGGCGGAATGCTCGGACTCGGCGGACTCGGCGCGGTACCGGCCGTCGCATTCCATGCCGAACTCGCGTGGACGGCGCTCGGGGCCGGTCTGCTGATCGCGTGGCTGCCGACGGACTCGTGGGACGTCGTCAAGCGTTCGCACCCGATCGTGGTGCTCTGCGTCGCGGCGACGTTCGTCCTGGCACTCGGTCAATTGTTCACTCGTCAACACTCGCCGTTCCTGTACTTCCGGTTCTGACGCGATGACGCACCCGTTCCCCGACCCCGGACCGATGTCGATCGCGCAGCGCGCTGCGCGGCTCGTCGTGACCGGTGCGTTCGTGGCCGCGATCGCGAGCGGCCCGGTCGTGACGATGTTTTCAGCGCCGGCGGCGACCGTCGCGTCGACGCCGTTCCCGCAATGGACGTGGACCTCGTTCCGAGACGGAACGTTCGCGAGGGAACTCGAAGTCCATCTGCAAGAGCGCTCGCCGATCGTCGTCCGCGTACGCAGCGCGTACATGTCGATGCTGCACGCGCTGTCGTGGCTGGAGAGTCCACGCGTCGTCTTCGGCCGCGATGGCTGGTTCTTCATGGCGTCGAACCTGTGGTTCGACGCGGGTGCGGTCGACGCCGGGCGCGATCGGCGCGTCGAGTTCGCGCGTGCGATGCGTGAGCGGCTCGCCGCGCATGGCGCGACGCTCGTCGCCGCGGTCGCGCCCGACAAGGAACGTGTGCACGGCGATCGGTTGCCGGATCGGCATCCGTTTCCGAGATCCCGCGCCGGGCTCTACGCGGCGATCCAGCAGGAGCTGGCCGAAGCCGGCGTGGCGAGTGTCGATCTCGCCGCCGAGTTCGCGCGCGTGCGCGAAGAGTGGCCGCAGCGACCGCTCTACTACGCGCGCGACACGCATTGGAACGCGTTCGGCGTCACGATCGCCGCGCAGGCGATCCAGCGACGACTCGTCGCGGACGGGTTGCTGCGCGACGTCGCGACGATGGAACTGCACCCGGTCGTCGCGACGTCGCCGTTCCTCGGCGATCTCGTCAAACAACTCGGATTCGCCGACGACGCCGCGCCGGATCTGCGCGAGTCGTTCGACGCGATCGGCGTGACAATCGCCGGTGGGCGCGGGTACCTGCCGGCGAAGCCCGCGGGTGCGCCGGTCGCGCTCGCCGGGACGAGCTTCGCGAACGTCGGCCTGAGCGCCGTACTGCCGCTCGCGTTGCAGGTCGCCGTCGACATCGACGGCGTGCGGGTCGGCGGCGGCCCGCAGCGCGGTCTGCTGTCGGTCGTCGAACGCGTCGAACGCGGCGAGATCGCGCCGCGCGTCGTCGTCTGGGAGTTCGTCGAGCGGATGGCGGCGGAAGGCGGGTTCGAACCGTGGCGATGACGGCCCGTCGCGGTTCGCGATCGGACGGTGCTTGCGGGGGCCCACCGTGGCGCTCGCAGCGTCGTCGGCGAACGGCCACTCCAGAGGAACGCACCCCGAGAGCCGTCGCGCGGCGCGTGGCATCGCGGCTCGAGCGGCCGAGCCGGGGGCCGCGTCACAGGCGCGGATCGACGGGTTCGCTCTCCAGCGCGAGCACGCTGATCACGCATTCGTGGACGCGACGGAGTGGCTCGCGGTGAACGAATCGCTCCAACGCCTCGACGCCGAGCGCGAACTCGCGCAACGCCAGCGCGCGCTTGGCTGCGAGGCCGCGTTCGCGGAGCCGCGTCAGATGCGGTGGCGACGTGTAGTCGGGTCCGTAGATCAACCGCAGGTACTCACGGCCGCGGCACTTGATGGCTGGCTGCAGCAGTCGGTTGCCGTTGCGTGCGACGAACGAGCGCGGTTTGACGACCATGCCTTCCCCGCCGGCGGCCGTGTGCGCGAGCCACCATTCGGTCGCGGCGGCGACGCTCGCGGAGTCGGCGAGCGCGACGACGCGCCATTCGGTCGCCGTGATCCACGACGGGTCTGCCGCCGCGACCGACGCCAACGTCGTCATGTGCCAATCGTGTGGCTCGTCGAAGAAGGTCCGCCCCTCGGCGGCCAGAACGTGGAACGGGGCGAAGCGCCAGTCGTCGAGGCCGTTCACCGGCCAGCAGTAGCGCCGGTAGACGTCGACGAAGGCATGCGCGTTCGCCGTCAGCTCCTCCATCCGCGCCAGCAGGTCGGGGACGTCGGGTTGGCGCGCCGCCGCGTGGCGCAGCGCCGCCACCGCCGCGCTGGCGGAACCGGTCGCCGCTGCGCCGACGGCTGCGTACTGACCGCGGATCAGCGCCTGCGCCTTGCCCGACCACGGCATGACCTCGGCGTCCAGCACGAACCAGTCCGTCGCGAACCGCTCGAAGAACCCGGCCGCGTGCAGCGCGCGTCGCAGCCGTTCGACGAAGGCCTCGTGCAACGGCGCGTCGTCGAAGAACGGCCGACCGGTGCGTGACAGCACGATGCCCGAGCTGCCGTCGGTCACGCCGAAGCGACGTCGCGCGGCATCGGCGTCGACACAGATCGCGACGACGGCTCGCGATCCCATGTGCTTCGCCTCGCAGACGACCTCGCCGACACCCTCGTCGCGGTAGTAGGCGAACGCCTCCTCCGGATGCTCGAGGAAGCCCGGCAACGGGC
>JAEYTU010000209.1 GCA_023433825.1 Planctomycetota bacterium | reverse complement strand
ACGGTGTGCTGGTCACCCGCAACATCACCGGTGGCGAGTCGATCGGCACGGCGACCGAGCTGTTCACGATCACCGACACGTCGCGACTGATCGCCTACCTGAATCGCCCACAGCGCGAGCTCCCACTGTTGCAGTCGGCGCGCGAAGTGCACTTCTCGACCGATGCCCGCCCCGGCCGCGAGTACGTCGCCGACGTCGATCTGATCGCTCCGGTCGTCGACCCGACCACCGGTTCGTTCCGGCTGCGGATGCGGGTCCGCAAGGAGGACACGGCCGAACTTCGCCCCGGGATGTTCCTGCGCGCGCGGATCCTGACCGAGTCGACGCGGGAGGCGCTGATGGTCCCGAAGTCGGCGGTCCTCGCCGACGGTCCGCTGTCGGTCGTCTTCGTCGTTCGCGGCGACACCGCGTCGAAGATCACGCTCGACCCCGGCCTCGAGGAGCGCCTGCACGTCGAGTGTCGCAACCGCGGCGACGACGGCGTGCAGAACGACGACCTGCTGGTCACGAGCGGCCACGAACGACTGAAAGACCAAGCGCGCGTCGAGATCGCCAAGGACTGACCGGTGACCGATCCCGCGCACGACGCGCCGTCGAAGAGCTTCTTCCGATTCACCGCGACGCGTCCGGTGGCGATCACGATGGTCGTCCTCGCGGCGCTGGTCTTCGGCGCCGTCGGGCTGGCCCGGCTGCCGGTCAACCTGCTGCCGGACATCAGCTATCCGAGCGTCACGATCCGCACCGAGTACGCCGGCGCGAGTCCACTGGACGTCGAGGAACGCGTCAGTGAACGCGTGCAGGAAGCCGTCGCTGTCGTCCCCGGCGTGCGCCGCGTGACGTCGATCAGCCGACCCGGTGTCAGCGACGTCGTCTTGCAGTTCGACTGGGGCACCGAGTTGACGTTCGCCGTCTCGGACGTCGCCGAGCGCATCGACCGCGTCATGCTGCCGCGCGAAGCCGGCAAGCCGCTGCCGCTGCGCTACGACCCGAGTCTCGATCCGGTGCTGACGCTCGGGCTCGCCGCGACGACCGACGCGCCGGACGCGCCCGACCTCGTCGCGCTGCGACGGATCGCCGAGGACGAGGTCAAGCAGCGGTTGTCGGGCGTTCCCGGTGTCGCGGCCGTCAAGATCCGCGGTGGCGACGAGGAGGAGATCCGGATCGCGATCGACCCGCTCGCGCTGTCGGCGTACCGGCTCGACATCACGGCGATCGGCCGCAAGCTCGCCGAGGAGAACCTGAACGCGGCATCCGGCTCGATCGAGGAAGGTCGCACCGAGTTCCTGGTCCGCGCGCTGAACGAGTTCCGCGATCTGACGGAGATCGAGGACGTGATCCTCGAGTACCGCGACCGAACCGCGATCCGCCTGCGCGACGTCGCGACGGTCACGCGCGTCCCGGCCGACAAGGAGATCATCAGCCGGCTCGACGGCCGGCCCTGCGTGCTGATCGACGTCTACCGCGAAGCCGGATCGAACGTCGTTCGACTGTGCACGACGGTGAGCGAACGCGTGCTCGGCACCGCGGCGCAGCGCGCGTTCGTCGCCGCCGGACGCCATGTCCCGCCCCCGATGGTGCCCCCGGCCGCGGGTGCACCACCGCCGGATCGCATGGCCGCGTTCCGCACCGCGACCCTGCGCGCGCAGATGACCGACTACATCGCGTTCGGTCTCGAACGAATGGGCGCGACGGTGACCGTGCTGCAGGACCAGTCGACGTTCGTCCGCACGGCGATCGACGACGTCCTGTCGAGCGCGGTGATCGGCGGCATGCTGGCGTTCGCGATCCTGTACCTGTTCCTGCGCCGCGCCGGCGCGACGCTGATCCTCGCCGTCTCGATCCCGGTCAGTCTGGTCGCGAGCTTCGCACCGCTGTTCCTGTCGGGCGTCTCGCTGAACATCATGTCGCTCGGCGGCCTCGCGCTCGGCGTCGGCATGCTCGTCGACAACTCGATCGTCGTTCTCGAGGCGATCGCGCGTGCGCGTGATCAAGGCATGAGTCGCGCCGCCGCCGCCGTGACCGGCGTGTCCCGCGTCGCCGGTGCGGTGTTCGCGTCGACGGCGACGACGGTCGCCGTGTTCTTTCCGATCGTGTTCGTCGAGGGGGTCGCAGGACAGCTGTTCCGCGATCAGTCGCTGGCGGTCGTCTACTCGCTGTGCATGTCGCTGCTGGTCGCGCTGTTCGTGATCCCGATGCTGGCCTCGCGCGGTGGGACACCACGCGTCGAGGTCGCCGATCCGAGCGTCCCGCCGCCGGGGCGGCTCGCGCGCGGCTTCGGCCGGATCGTCGCGGCCTCGCTCCGCACCGTGTGGCTCGTCGTCGGCGCCGTCGCGGCCGCCGTGCGCGTCTTGATCGCGATCCCGACCCGGCTGTTCCAGCGCGCCTACGACGCCGTCGAGGGCGTCTATCCGAAGCTGCTGTCGGCGGCGCTGCGCGCCCGCGCACTGGTCGTCCTCGTCGCGTTCGCCCTGCTCGCCTACGCGATCTGGCGCGTGCCGAATCTCGGCAGCGAGCAGCTCCCCGAGGTCCACCAGGGCGAGCTGTACGTCGACGCGTTCCTGCCGCGCGAGTCGACCGTCGAACGGACCGACGCCGCGATCGCGCCGATCGAGAGCGCGATCGCCGCGCTCGCCGACGTCGAGAGCACGTTCCTCGCCGTCGGGATCGACAAGGAGGAGTTGAACGACTCGGACCAGGGCGAGCACTCGGCACGGATCCTCGTCCGGATGCATCCGGACGTCGATCGGCGCGCACAAGAGGATCGCGTGCGCAATGCGATCCGTCGGATGCTGGACCGTGAACCGCAGGTGCAGAGCTACCGATTCTCGCGGCCGAGCGTGCTGTCGATGGACGCGATGTTGTCGGTGCACGTGCTCGGCCGGGACCTCCCGGCGTTGCGCCAGGCATCCGCGGACGTCGAGGCAGCGCTTCGCGAGTTGCCGGGGCTGCGCGACGTCCGCTCGACGCTGCAGCGCGGCAACACCGAGATCGCGATCCGACTCGATCGCGAGAAGGCGGCCGCACTCGGCCTCGACATCGGCGCCGTCACGCAGATCCTGAAGGCGCAGATCCAGGGCGACGTTCCGACGCGGTTCGCCGAGCGCGAGCGCAAGATCGACATTCGTGTGCGCGTCGACCGGGACGCGCTGGCGTCGTACGCGGCGCTGCTCGCGACGAACGTCAACCCCGCCGGCGTGCCGGCGATCCCGTTGCAGTCGGTCGCCGAACTGCGCCGCACCGAAGGCCCGAGCGAGATCCGCCGGCTCGGCAACCTTCGCGGCGCGGAGGTGCAGGCTTCGCTCGCCGGTCTCGACATGGCGAGCACGATTCGCTCGATGGAGTTCGCGCTGTCCGAGGTCGACCTCCCGCGCGGCGTCGAGGCGCGGCTCGGTCCGGAGAAGGCCGAACTCGAACAGTCGAACGCGAGCCTAGCGATGGCGTTGCTGCTCGCGATCTTCCTCGTCTACGTCGTCCTCGCGTGCCAGTTCGAGAGCGTGCTGCAGCCGATGATCATCCTGGTCACGGTCCCGCTGGCGATCGTCGGCGTGATCCCGACGCTCGAGCTCTTCGCGATCCCGCTGTCGGTCATCGTCTTCCTCGGCGGGATCATCCTGGCCGGCATCGTCGTCAACAACGCGATCGTCCTGATCGATCAGATCAACCAACTCCGCGACGCCGGCGCCGACCTTCGCGATGCGATCCTCGAGGGTGCGCGCACGCGACTCCGGCCGGTGCTGATGACGACGCTGACGACGGTGCTCGGGCTGCTGCCGCTGACCGGGTGGCTCGCCGGCGTTCCGGTGGTCGGCGGCGCCGAGGAAGGCGTCGAGCTGCGCGCGCCGATGGCGGTGACGGTCGTCGCGGGGCTCTCGGTGTCGACGTTGCTGACGCTGATCGTCGTCCCGGTCTTCTACAGCTTCGTCGGACGTAGGATCCGCGCATGAACGACGGACGCGAACCCCGCGGGCTGTACTCGCTG
>JAEYTU010000205.1 GCA_023433825.1 Planctomycetota bacterium | reverse complement strand
CATCTTCGAGTTCTGGCTGCCGCGCTTGACGCCGTTCGAGACGAATGGGTGATGCCCGAACACGATCTTCCAGTCGGCGCGTGACTGCTCGAGCTGATGGACGAGCATCCGGTTCGCGATCCGGTTCTCGGGCCGCGCGATGTCCGAGACGATCGACTTCGTGTCGGCGCCGAAGAATGCGATCCGCTTGCCGTGGCTCTCGACCTCGAACGTGTACGTCGGCGCCGGCAGCGTCCACCGGCGGTTGCGCATCGAGTAGTCGATCAGCGGGCGAATGCCGCCCATGTGGTCGTGATCGCCGAGCGCTGGGTAGAACGGGACGTCGAGTTTCTTGCGGTCGTAGACCGACTCGAACCGCGACTCCCAGAGCGGGTCGTCGATGCTCTTCGGGCCCTTTGGATAGAACGCGTCGCCGAGCAGCAGGACGAAGTCGAGCGGACCGCTCGCCGCGAGATCGGCGAGCGCCTTCGCGACGCGGCGTTGACCGGCGAGGCCACTGCCGGTGTCGCCGATCGCGCAGAACACGATGTCCTCGCGCGACGGCGCGTCGATCGGCTTCGGGAACGGCGCCGGCGGCGGCGCGCCGGTCACGGACGCCGGTTCGAATCGTGCGAGGTCCGGCACGGCGTCGAACGTGACCGTCCGCGGGGTGCCTTCGCCGGGAAACGTCAGCCGACCTGCGACCCGCGCCTCGCCGAACGCGTCGAGCTCCAACGTTCCCTCGTTCAGGAACGTCAGGTTCGGCTTCGCGGCCGCGGCGGCGCTCGCGGCTTCCGGATCCAGCGCGACGGCGACGCGGACCGCCTTCGTCGGCAGCGTGTGCGTGCCGACGGTCGGGAAGTCGAGCGCGGGGAAAACGATGTTCACGGCGATCGGCGACGCCGTGGACTCGTGCTTCGCGTGGACGAGGCAGCGGCCGAACGGATCGAGCTGCGCGCGTTGCGCATGCGCGGGCGCGGCGGTCGTGACCGTGAGGAGCGCGAGGCTCGCGAGGAAGCCGATGGCGGCGAATCGGGACGGAGTTTCGTGCATGCAGTTCATCGCTTCACGCGCAGTCGGAAGCCGTCGAGTGTACGGCCGAGGACGACCGACACGCGGACGGCGTCGGCCTGCGTTGCGTCACCGTCGGCGGGCAGCAGTTGCACGTCGCCGGCGCGCGCGACTTCGAGCGTGAACCTTCCGTCGGCATCCGTGCGCGCGAAGCCCGACACCGGGACGACGGCGCCTTCGAGAATCCTGCGGCCGAGGATGCCGGGCATCTCGGCGGCGCCCTCGTGAACACAGGAGACGAGTCGGCCGGGGGCAGGCGCACCGGCGGCGTCGAGCAGTTCCCCGGTCAGGACCGCGCTGACGCCGGCGGCGACGCGCGCCTCTGGCGAGTCGGGCACGAGCGCGAACGTCAGCCACGCCCCGTCGGGCGTCACCGCTTCGCGCCAGAGCAGATGGCCTGCCGCGCGGATCCGCAGCTCCGGATCCGATGCGCGCGTTGCGACCTCGAAACCGCCGTCGACACCGGTGCGTGCCTCACCGACGACCTCGAGATCCTGCACGAGCTGCACGGTCGCGTCCGACAGCGGCGTGTCCCGCCCGCGCGAACGAACGACACCGCGGACGACGCGTGCCGGCTGCAAGGCGAGCGTGATCCGCAGCGGCGTCGGGCCCGGTGTCACGGTCGCGCGATAGGGCGTCACGACGAATCGATGCTCGACGACGACGTCGACCGAGCCGGGCAGGCACGACGGGAATCGAAAGCGACCTTCGGCGTCGGTCCGCGCGGGGGCGACACCGAGCGGCGTCGGTTCCAGCACGACGGTCGCGTCGGAGAGCGGCGCTCCGTCACCGAGGACGACGCCGGAGAGGGATTCGGGTTGTGCGAGTCGGACCGTGACCGGCGGCGCGTCGTGATGGACGTGCACGGCCTGCAGCGCGCGCGCGCCGGACGCGGCGACGGCCTCGATCGCGTATGGCCCCGCAGCGACGAAGTGGACCACGGCCTCGGATGGCAGCTCGACGACGGCGCCGGCGCTCTGCAGCCCGAAGTTGCGCGCACCACCGACACCGGGCGGTGCCAGCATCGCGGCCTGCGTGTGGTGCTGCCATGCGTCGCGAAGGACGTCGGCCGGCGCGTCGGACGGCGTTCCGTCGATTGGCACCGGGACCGAGCCGAGCGTCGGCGGCGGATCGCCGAGCGGTACGAATCGCGCGCGAACCGGCGTCGGCTCGCCGTCCGGCGAAACGAATCGCAACCGCCCGCGCACCGAGAACACGTCGCGGACCAGCGGAACGCGCAGCTCGTTCGCCGCCGCGGTGGCCTGGATCCGTTCGTGCGTGCGGCTCCCGAGCGGGAACACGGCCAGCAGATAACCGTCGGCGACGAACAGCATCGCGGCGAGCGGCGGTGCGGACTCGGGCAGACGAACGAGACCGTCGGCGTCGGCCACGCCGAGCGGCGTCGACGGATGCGCGCGGTAGACCTGCGCGCCGACGATGCCGCGCTCGGTGGCAGCGTCGACGATCCGGAAGACGCGCGGACCCGACGTCGCGGTGTCGGGGCCGCCCGCGAGTTCGGTGCGTGCCCCGCGGTCGCCGGACGTTGCGCCGGCCTTGGTCGGATCGGTGTCGAGTTGTGACGTCGCGTCGGGACGTTCGCTCGATCGGTCCGACCCGATGTCGGCGGTGCCGCCCGAGTCGCTCGGTGTGCCGTGCGTCGGCGCTCGCCGACCGTCGCCCGCGAGCTGCCACGCGGCGACGCCGGCGATCACGAGGATCGCGAGCAGCCACCACGCGCGGCGCTGCATCGGCGTCGACTAGGCCGCGATCACGCCTTGCGGATCGCGACGCCGGTCGCGAGCAGCTTGTAGATCTTGCGGCCCTCGGTGACCTGCTTCGCCTCTTCGAGCTTGCCGGCGTCCTCGAGGTAGTGCTTGGTCTCGGCAACGGTCTCCTGCTTGAACTCCAGCACGCCCTCGACGACGGCGTCGCGACCGCTGGCGTCCTTCGGCACGAAGAACGAGTAGCCCTGGAACTTGACCATCACCGGGTTGGCCTCGGTGCCGAGGTGCATCCAGCAGCCCTTCGTCTGGCACACCGACGTGATCGGACCGGCGAGGCGGATCGGCTTCCCGAGCAGCGGTGCCGGGTTCGCGACCGCGTCGGCGACCGGCGTCGACGCTCCGGCGAACACGCCGGCGCCGAAGTGGTCGTAGAGCTTCTCGTCCAGTTTCGCTGCGGTGCCGGGACCGCTCGACGGAGCGTCTTCCTTGCAGAACGCCGGATCGACCTTCGCGCCGTCGATGTGGACGGTCTCGGACTTGCCGCAGGCGGTGAAGACAAACGACAGACAGACGATCGAAAGCAGATGGCGCATTGGGAGTGGGGCTCTTTGGGCCGGTAGTGCCGCGATTCCTCGCGGAGTGCAACAGTTTGTCGGGTTCGTTCCTTCGCAACGGCCGTTTGTCGACGGTGTCGCGAGGGGCACGGGAGGCCCCCGCAAGCACTGTCCCATCGCGGCCCGCGATGTCGGTCTTCGCGCGCAGCGCGAAGACCTTGGGCTGCGGCCCGATCGCGGGCCGCGATGGGGTCGAAAGCGGGCGCAGACCGTAGCTCCGTCCACGGCCGTGCGGAAGCGCCCCCTGGTCAGACGCCGGTCGTCGGTCCGCCGCCGGACGGCGTCGCCGCAGGGCCCGTCGGTTCCGCGCCCGGTGCCGCGTCGACGATGCTGCTCTCGTCTGCCTCGTTCGGGACCAGCGCGCAGGCGACGAGCTGATCGCCCTCGTTGAGCGAGATGCACCGCACACCCTGCGTGTTGCGGCCGATCATGCTGATCTCGCTGGTCGCCGTCCGAACGATCTGACCGTCGCGCGTGATCATCATCACGTCGTCGGCATCGGTGACGGCGAGCATGTTGACGACCTTGCCGTTGCGATCCGTCGTCCGGATGTCGATCAGGCCCTGGCCGCCGCGACCCTGCACGCGGTACTCCGCGACCGGCGTCCGCTTGCCGTAGCCGTTCTCGCAGATCGTCAACAGCGAACGGTCCTCGCCGGTGATGACCATCGAGACGACGTGGTCGCCCGACTGCATTCGAATGCCGATGACGCCCTTCGCGTTGCGTCCCATCGGCCGCGCGTCGGACTCGGCGAAACGAATGGCCATGCCTTCGCGCGTCGCGAGGACGACGGTCTCGCCGGCGCGCGCGAGTGCCGCACCGATCAACCGGTCGTCGTCCTCCAACCCGACGGCGATGATGCCGCCCTTCTTCGGGCGGCTGTACGCCTCGAGCGGGGTCTTCTTGATCAGCCCGTTCGCCGTCGCCGTGATCAGGAAACGGTCGTCGAACTCCTCGACGCGCAGGATCGCCGTGATCCGCTCGCCTTCGGTCTGCATCTGGATCACGTTCGCCAGGGCGCGGCCCTTCGCCGTGCGGCCGAACGACGGCAGCTCGTAAACCTTCCGCCAGTAGACGCGCCCGCGATCGGAGAAGAACAGGAAGTAGTCGTGCGTGCTGGCGACGAACAACTGCTGCAGGAAGTCGCCTTCCTTCGTCTCGCCGCCGCTGATTCCCTTCCCGCCGCGCCCCTGCCGCCGGTACTGATCGGCAGCGGTGCGCTTGATGTAGCCCTGGTGACTGACGGTCACGACCATCAGCTCTTCCGCGATCAGATCCTCGGCGATGAAGTCGCCGATCTCTTCGTCGGAGATGACCGTGCGGCGCTCGTCGCCGAGGTGCTTCACGAGTTCGTCGATGTCGGCCTTGATCAAGCCGATCAGCACCTTCCGGTCGGAGAGGATCGTCCGGTAGTAGGCGATGTCCTCGAGGAGCTTCTTGTGGTCGGCCTCGAGCTTCTCGATCTCGAGCCCGGTCAACTGCGCGAGGCGCATCGCGAGGATCGCGTTCGCCTGCTTCTCGGTCAGCAGGAAGCGCTGCACGAGCCGATGGCGCGCCGCGTCGGGACTCGCCGACGTCTTGATGATCTCGATGACCTCGTCGAGGTTCGCGACGGCGATCCGAAGACCTTCGAGGATGTGGAGCCGCTCCTCGGCCTTCCGCAGTTGGAAGATCGTCCGGCGACGGATCACGTCGATCCGGTGATCGCGATAGGCCTCCAGCAGTCCCTTCAGCGGCAGCGTTCGCGGCTGACCGCGATCGATGGCCAAGTTCATGATGCTGAACGTCTGCTGCAGCGGACTCAGCTTGAACAGCTGGTTGACCGTGATCTGTTCGTCCTCGACGCCGCGCTTCAGCTCGATGACGAGGCGAAGGCCGACGCGGTCGTTCGACTCGTCGTTGACGTCGGCGATCGAGTCGATCTGACCGTTCTTCGCGAGGTGGGCGACGCGCTCGAGGATCGTGTTGACCTTGACCTGGTACGGCACCTCGGTGAACACGATCTGCTTGCGGGTGCCGCGCGTCTCGACGACGTACTTGCCGCGGACCTGGACCGAGCCGCGCCCGGTCGCGTAGGCGTGCCGCAACCCGGAACGGCCCATGACGATCCCACCGGTCGGGAAGTCGGGGCCCTTCACGCAGGTCATCAACTCCTCGAACGTTACGTCCGGGTTGTCGAGCAGCTTGTGCAGCGCCGCGGCGATCTCACGCAAGTTGTGAGGCGGCAGGCTCGTCGCCATGCCGACCGCGATGCCGGTTCCGCCGTTGCACAGCAGGTTCGGGAACTTGCTCGGCAGCACCGAGGGCATCTGGATGCGCCCCTCGTAGTTCCAGACCATGTCGACGGTGTCCGACTCGAGGTCGTCCAGCATCGCGACGGCCGGCATCGTCATCCGCGCCTCGGTGTAGCGCATCGCCGCCGGCGGGCTCCCGTCGATCGCGCCGAAGTTCCCCTGCCCGTCGACCAGCGGGTAACGCGTCGTGAACTCCTGCGCGAGCCCGACCAGCGTCGGGTAGACGACCGACTCTCCGTGCGGGTGGTAGTTGCCCGACGTGTCGCCGCAGATCTTCGCGCACTTCCGGTGCTTGCTGCGCGGGCCCAGGTTGAGGTCGTGCATCGCGACGAGAATGCGTCGCTGACTCGGCTTCAACCCATCACGGACGTCTGGCAGAGCGCGACTCGTGATCACGCTCATCGAGTAGTTGAGGTAGCTCTCCTGCATCTCCTTCTCGATCAGGAGATCATGGACGTCGTCGCGGGGCGGCTGCGTGTTCTCGGTCATCGGGCGCGGGGCGCAGTTAGCGAGTGAGAGTGCGGATCGCGATGCGAAACCGCATCTTGGCGGGCTCGTCGGCAGCTATCAACAAAGCCTCTCGCGTCCGCTATCGTGCCGCGCCACTCGAACGCGGGAACGACACCCGCAGGCGGAACCCGTGACTCGCAAGACCTCGACCATCTTCTGCATCGGCCGTGAACTGCTCGAGGGACTCGTGCTGGATCGCAATGCGCACTTCATGGCCGGCCGCTGCAACGAGGCGGGGCTGCGCGTCGCGACGATCCAGGTTCTCGACGATCTCGAGTCGGAGATGGTCGCAGCGTTCAAGGGCGCGATCGAACGCAAGGTCGACTTCGTGTTCACGACCGGCGGGATGGGGCCGGGCAACGACGACATGACGCGCGCATGCGTCGCGAAGGCTGCCGGCCTCGAACTGAAGCCGAATCCGCACGCGCTGGAGATGCTGGCGACGGCATACCGGCGCCTGTTCGCGGCCGGCGTCGTCGACGACCAGGACGTCAACGAGATGCGCGCGCGGATGGCGCTGCTGCCCGTCGGATCGGTCCCGATCCCGAACCTGATCGGCACGGCACCGGCGATCCGGCTGGAGGTCGGCAAGACGACGTTCATCCTCTTGCCAGGCGCTCCCGAGGAGATGCGGCAGATCTTCGCGCAGCACGTCCAGCCGATCCTGTCCGGCGCCGGGTCGGGCACCTACAGCGATGCGCGCCACATCGAGTACCCGGGACAGGACGAGTCGATGCTGAACCAGATCCTCGCCGACCTCGGGCGGCGTCATCACGGCGTGCAGGGCCGCGCGCGCGTGCAGGGTCAGGGTGAGGACATCACGATCCGAATCACGCTGACGGCCGAGCATCCCAACCGCGAGGAACTCGCGCGGATGCTCGAGCACGCCGAAGCGGACCTGCGGTCGCGCCTCGGCCTGGAGCGTTGACCCGCGCGGCCGCGGCGCGCTCGTTCGCCGCGCGGCTGCTCGCGTGGTTCGACGCCGGCCACCGCGACCTGCCGTGGCGGCGCACGAGCGACCCATGGGCGATCTGGGTCTCCGAGATCATGCTGCAGCAGACTCGGGTCGAAGCCGTCCGCGCCGCCTACGAACGTTTCGTCGAACGCTTCCCGACACCGGCGAGCTTCGCGGCGTCGGACGACGACGCGCTGCAGTCGGCGTGGCGCGGGCTCGGGTACTACCGGCGCGCGCGGCTGCTGCGCGACGGCGCGCGGCATGTCGTCGCCGAACACGGCGGAAGGGTCCCCGCGGACCCCGACGCGATCGGCCGACTGCCCGGCGTCGGGCCGTACACCCGCGGGGCGCTGGCGTCGATCGCGTTCGCCGTGCCGCTGACGGCCGTCGACGGCAACGTCGAACGCGTCGCCGCGCGGCATCGCGGAATCGACGGGGATGTCAAGCGTGGCGACGCGGCGCGGCGCGTGCGCGAGACGGCAGAGGCCTGGCTCGATCGCGCGCGACCGGGTGACTTCAACCAAGCGCTGATGGAACTCGGCGCCGTCGTCTGCACACCGCGTTCGCCGCGCTGTTCGGCGTGCCCGGTCGGCGACGACTGCGAAGCGCGGTCGTCCGGTCGCCAGGACCAACTGCCGGCGGCTCGGCCGCGGAAGGCGTTCGTCGACGTGACCGCGCGCGCGGTGCTGGTGCCGCGCCGCGACGGCGTGCTCGGACTCCGCGTCGGCGAAGGCGCGGTCAACGCCGGCCAACTCGACCTGCCGGGACCCGGCCTGCTGACGAACTGCGCCGACACCGACGCACTCGTCGGTCATCTGCGCGGCGCGCACGGCGTCGACGTCGAACTCGACGGACGTGAGGTCTCCGTGCGGCACGGCATCACGACGCATCGCATCGTGTTGACCGCGCATCTCGCCCGCTGCGACGTGCCGAATTCGGACGCATTCGTCGTCGCCGACCCTGCCGACGAACGCGCGCCGTGGAGCACCGCTGCGCGCAAGGTCTTCCGTCGCGTGTCCGCGGAGCCGTCGTTATCGTCCGCGCTTTTCGCGAAGGACCGACGATGAAGTTGATGGACGACAAGGTGGCGGTGATCTTCGGGATCGCCAACAAGCGTTCGATCGCGTGGGGAATCGCCAAGACGTTGTCCGAGCACGGCGCGCGACTCGCCCTCAACTACCAGAACGATCGGATGGAGGAGCCGGTCCGCAAGCTCGCCGAAGAACTGCCGCAGAAGCCGTTCCTCGGGGCCTGCGACGCGACGTCGGAGGAGGATCTCGCGCGGTTCTTCGACGGCGTGCGCAAGGAGTACGGCCGCGTCGACGCGCTCGTGCATTCGATCGCGTTCGCCAAGCGCGAGGAACTCGGCGGGCACTACGTCGACACTTCGTGGGACGGCTATCAGCTCGCGCAGCACGTGTCGGCGTATTCGCTCGTCGCGATGGCGCGCCACGCCGCGCCGCTGATGGAAGGGCGGAACGGCAGCATCGTGTGCCTGTCGTACTACGGCGCCGAGAAGGTCGTGCAGAACTACAACGTCATGGGCGTCGCGAAGGCCGCGCTCGAGGCGTCGACGCGCTACCTCGCGGCCGATCTCGGTCCGCGCGGCATTCGTGTGAACGCGATCTCGGCCGGCCCGATCAAGACCGTGTCGGCGATGGGCGTCGCGGACTTCTCGACGCTGTTGTCGACGATGGCCGAGAAGGCGCCGCTCCGGCGCAACGTCACGCAGGAGGACGTCGGACAGGTCGCCGCGTTCCTGCTGTCGCCGATGGCGAGCGCCGTCACCGGTCAGGTGATCTACGTCGACGCCGGCTACTCGATCATGGGCGCTTGATCGCAGTCGCCGCGAGCCACTGCTCCAGGCGATCGCGTTCGGCTTGCGTCAGCTCGCCCTGCAGCGCGCGCACGGCGTGAGCGCGGGCTTCGGCGGTTCGGCCGGCAGCTTCGAGTGCTGCGACGAGATTCAGACGCGCCGCCACGTGGTCGGCGTCGAGGACCAGCGTGCGGCGGTAGTGCTCGATCGCGGCCGCAGCGTCCGCCTCGCCGGCGCGACGTTCGAGCGCCACGCCGGCACCGTAGGCGGCATCGGCCGACGCCGGCGCGCGCGCGCAGAGTCGCTCGTAGACGTCGATCGCCGCATCGAGGTCGCGTCGGCCCGCCTCGGACGGGTCGGCGGCCG
The DNA here is from genome assembly GCA_023433825.1 of Planctomycetota bacterium. GTDB lineage: Bacteria > Planctomycetota > UBA1135 > UBA1135 > UBA2386 > JAEYTU01. The sequence continues at coordinate 1,464 of JAEYTU010000205.1, read as the reverse complement.
CCGCGCCGAGCAACGCCTGCGCCTGTCCGATCCGTGCGTCGACGTCGTCGGGGCGGTCGACGAGGTACGTCGCGAACGATCCGGCCGCCTGCCGGAACGCCCGCGCCGCGATCGCAGGGTCGGTCTCGGTCGCGGCGATCCGGGCTTGGCACCACGCGATTCGGTAGCGGTCGTCGGGATTGGCGGCGCCTGCCGCCGCCAGATCGTTCCAGAACGGCAACGCCGCGCGTTCCTCGCCGATCTCGAAGTGGAGCCGCGCCATCTCGCGCAACCATTCGTGATTGCGCTGGCCGCGCGCACGAACGGCTTCGAGCACGGCGATCGCGGCCGTCAGGTGGTGGTCGGCCGACAGCAGCTCGGCACGCAGCAGCGCGATGCCGACGTCGCCGGGGGCCAGTTTCGTCGCGAGCAGGAACTGCCCCTCCGCACGCTGCATCCGCGCGTAGCTCGGCGGCGACTCCTGCGCGGCGATGCGCATCCAACAGTGGCCGAGGAGCGCCCGCGCCATCGCGTTCCGCGGGTCGATCCCGAGCGCTTCGAGGATCGCGGCCTCGGCGGTCGCGAGCTGCCGCTCGGCGATCGCGACGCGCGCGCGGCCGAGCAATTCGGCAATGCGCTCGCGTTCGAAGTCGCCGATCGGCTTCTCGGGCGGCAGCGTCGCGGCGAAGTCCTCCGGCGTCGGCGGCACCCCACCGCATCCGGTCAGCGTCGCGAACCCGACGACGAACGACGCGAAACGGCGGCGCTTTCGTCGTTCTCGCGTCATGTCGGGATCTTGTCCGGCGCTGTCGCTTCCTACAATGCCGCGCCCATGGCTCGCATCGCCGGCAACGTCACGTGGCTCATCGGTCGCACACCACTCGTCGAACTGCATCGTCTGCGACCTCGTGACGGCGCGCGGATCGTCGCCAAGCTCGAGTTCTTCAACCCGACGAGCAGCAACAAGGATCGCGCCGTCGTCGCGATGATCGAGCACGCCGAACAGGCCGGCCGGCTGCGCGCCGGCGGCACGATCGTCGAGGTCTCGGCCGGCGACACCGGCGTCGCGTTGGCGATGATCGCCGCGCAGCGTGGCTACCGACTCGTCCTGACGATGCCCGACAGCACCCGCGGGCCGCGCTGCAACCTCGTTCGCGTCATGGGCGCCGAACTCGTCTACACGCCGGCCGAGCACGGCATCCGCGGCGCGATGACGCGCGCCGAGCAACTCGCGCGCGAGATTCCCGGCGCGATCATGTTGCAGCCGTTCTCGAACCGCGCGAACGCCGCCGCGCACGCCGACACGACGGCACGCGAGATCTACGAGGACACCGACGGCGAAGTCGACGTCGTCGTCTGCCCGGTCGGCACCGGCGGCACCGCGCAGGGGTGCGCGAACTACTTCCGGCAACGAAAGCCGGCCGTGCGCGTCGTCGGCGTCGAGCCCGCGGGGTCGGCCGTTCTGGCCGGTTGCGCGCCAGGGCC
>JAEYTU010000171.1 GCA_023433825.1 Planctomycetota bacterium | reverse complement strand
GGCGTCGTCGACCGCGTCGTCGCCGGCGACGCGCCGCCCCTCGGTCGAACCGGGACACTCGTCGTCGAGGTCGAGGCACGGAGCGATCTGCGCTACGTCGTCGTGCACTGCCCGCTGCCGGTTGGATTTGAGTTGGCGCACCCGTTCGTCGGAGTGGATCGCTTCGACGATGGAATCGTCTACGCGATCGACCGTCTCGCCGCCGGCCGACCCGCCCTGCTGCACGTGCCGGTCGTCGCGGGCTTCGAAGGGGAGTTCGTCTGGCCGCCGACGACGGCGTTCGCGATGTACGACGAGTCGCGCCGTGGGTCGACCGAGGGGACGAAGGTGCGCGTGCCTGCGACGGCGCCAGAGCCGGTGGCGATCGTGGAGCCGCCCTCCCAGTCGGAGCCGCCGAGGCTGCCGAGTCAGCCGGAACACGACGAATCCGAACTGCAACGGCGACGCGAAGCGCGGCGGGTCCAAACGTGGCAGACGTTCCTTCGGGACGCCACGGTGACGAATCTCGTCGACCGGTGGCGGATCGAGCAGCTGCTCGCACGCGATCCGCCCGGGATCGGCGAGCGGTTCGAGACCGAGATCCTTCCCGTGCTCGCAGAGTGGCTCACCGTCACGCACGACGGCGGACCGTCCACCGATTGGCACGCGTCGATTGCGTCCGCCGTCGTCGCGCGGATGGCCCCGGCGGGCCGCCGGACGACCGATGCGCAGCGGACCGAATGCGTGCTCTCGTATGCGAGGCATTTGGACGCAAGGGACGCGATCGACGCGCTCGCACGGATCGCGCCGTCGGCGACTGCGGACGACTGGGAGTGGATCGACCTCGAGCGGATCAAGCCGTGGCTCGACGAGATCGAAGCGAATGGTGACGGCACGACCGCCGAATTCGTCCGGGCACTCGTCGTCGCGTATCGGGCGCGCGCCGCACACGCCAGCTTCGCAAGACTCGGCGCGCTCGGCGCTGCGCGCTTGTCGGTCGCGTCGGATCTGTTGCTCGAGATCGCGCTCGACGTCGACGCTCGGAACGGGTCGATCGCCTACGAGTTGCTGCCCGACACGCTGCGCAGACTGCTCCCGCTGGAACGACGTCTCGCTCTCGCGGCAGACGGGCAGCCGTTCGCCGCCGTCGTCGCGGAGGCGACAGCCGGCGGCGGGACCGGCATCGAGCAGGCATGGCGCGAGGTCGGCGAGCGGTTCGGCGGTGACGTCACGGCGCTCGACGACTTCGTCGACGATGCGACGTTCGACACGATCCTGATGCGAGCGACCGACGCTCAGTTGGCGTCGATGCACGGGTCGACACAGCATCCCGACCTGCGCGAGCTGGTCTTCGACGCCGCGGTCGCGCGCCGACTGCAGCGACTCGCACCGGCCCCGGGCGATCCGCTGGGAGACCGAGTCGACGCGCTGCTCGCCGCCCGCAGTGGGGATCGCGAGGCGTCACAGCAGTTTCGCGAGCAGCTTCTGGCCGACCACGCCGACGGCCACCGCGGCGATCTGTCGACCGACGACTTCCGCAGGGTCGTCCGCGCGGCCGCATCGGCCATGAACGTCGACGAGTTGATCCGCTTCGGCGCGACGTTCCTCGACGAGGACTGGCTCGCAGCGGAGTACGCCCGGCGCCCCCCGGCGGAACGCGTGGCACGACTTCGACACGCGTTGCGCGAACTCGGGACACGCGACGACGCCATCGCGGCGCTGTGGTCCGTCGACGCGTCGACGCTGCGCGAAGTCGCGGACGCCGCCGCGGAGGCTGCGACGCAGGCATCGCCATCGGCCCGGCGCGCAGCCTTCGACGCATTCGCCCGGGTCTCACTGTCGGCCGCGATCGAGGACGCGTGGCGCGTCGTCTCCGGACCGACCGAACTCGACGCGGTCCAACCGGCGCGCGGCGACGACCGGTTCGCGACGCTCCTCGACCGCGTCAAGGTCGATGGCATCAAGATCCTTTCGGCATCCGACCGCGCCACGCTGGCCCGCGCCGCCCGCGTCCACGGCTGGGACGTCGGACGCTGATCCGACCGAACCGCAACGATTCGGACACCGCGTCGTATCCCGGCGGCCTTGCGCCGGTCGGCGACGACGGCGAACGTTCCCACCCCTTCTCCGCCCCGCCCGCCTGCCGCGATCTGCCATGCCCGACGCCGTTGCCCCCGCGCCATCCTCGTCCAGTTCGGCGACCGGGACGACGACTCGGCTCGGGTTCCAGCGGCGGTGGATCGCGATCTTCGCCGCCGTCGCGGCAGCCCTGGTCCTGATCGGCTGCACGATCCTCGGACTCGTCGAGTCGGCGTCGAAGACCACGCTTCGCAAGAGCATGGAGACGCTGCTCGAAGCCGATGTGGCGGCGCTGGAGAACTGGATCGACGTCCATCAACGCGCCGTCAACGGCATCGTCGCCGACCCGGAGACGCGCGCGGCGATCATCGCACTGACCGAAGCGGCGAAGGGCACCGACCAGACGCCGATCGCGCTGACGCAACTCGCCGATCAGCAGACGCTCCAGCAGCGGATGCAGCCGTGGTTGCGCGAGATGGGCTACCACGGCTTCGCCCTCTCCGACCGCGACGGGCGGCTGCTCGGATCGGACACGCCGCAGTGGATCGGTCAGCGGCTCCCAGCCGCGCAGGTCGCCTTGCTGCAGAAGGTCTTCGCCGGCAACCCGGTCGTCGCGACACCGTTCGAGTCGACGCTGCCGTTGTTCGACGCCAGCGGTCAGCCGCACCCACCGACGCCGCTGATGTTCTTCGGCGCGCCGGTGCGCGGTCGCGACGGCAACGTCGTCGCGTGCCTCGGCATGGGCGTCTGCGCGATGGCCGACTTCACGCGCACGCTGACGACCGGACGTTTCGGCGAGATGGGCGAGAGCTACGCGTTCGACGCGAGCGGCACGATCCTGTCGCGACTGCGAAACGACGAAGAGCTGAAGGCGATCGGGCTGCTGCCGGATCGGCCCGAGGCGCTGTCGGCACTGAACATCCAGATGCGCGATCCCGGCATCGACCTGACGCAGGGCCGCCGGAACACGACACCGCGTTCGCAACAACCGCTGACGCGCGCCGGTGCCGCGGCAACGGCCGCCGCGCGCGGCGAGGCGCCACTTCGCGGGATCGACGTCGACGGTTACCGCGACCATCGCGGCGTGACCGTCGCTGGTGCCTGGAACTGGCTCCCGCACGCCGGGTTCGGAATCGCGATCGAATGGGACACGCGTGAGGCGTTCGAAGCGCTCTCGACGTTGCGCGTCGCGTTCGGTGGCCTGTTCGGACTGTTCGCGATCGCGGCGCTCGGGACTGCGCTCGCGATGCACTTCCGCGCGAAGCTGCAGCACCGGCTCGATCGGACGATGCGCCAGATGCGCCGCCTCGGTCAGTACCAACTCGAGGAGAAGATCGGCGAAGGCGGCATGGGCGAGGTCTACCGCGCGCAGCACGCACTGCTGCGGCGGCCGACCGCCGTCAAACTGCTGCGTCCGTCGCGCACGTCGGAGACCGACATCAAGCGGTTCGAACGCGAAGTGCAGCTGACGAGCATGCTGACGCACCCGAACACGATCGCCGTCTACGACTACGGGCGAACGGTCGACGGCGTCTTCTACTACGCGATGGAGTACCTCGACGGGCTCGACCTGAATCAGGTCGTTCGCACGTCCGGGCCGCTGCCGGAGGCGCGCGTGCTGCACGTTCTGCGGCAGATCTGCCGCTCGCTCGACGAAGCGCATGCGCACGGACTGATCCATCGCGACATCAAGCCGGCGAACTTGTTCCTGTGCCGGCGCGGCGGCATCGACGACTTCGTCAAGGTCGTGGACTTCGGCCTCGTCCGTGACGTTCGCGGGCGCGCCGGGATGACGTTGACGCAGGCCGACATGGTGGCCGGAACGCCGCAGTACATGGCGCCGGAGACCGTGCGCAACCCGGACAAGGTCGACGCGCGGACCGACCTCTACGCGGTCGGCGCCGTCGGCTACTTCCTGCTGACCGGCGTCGCGCCGCACGACGGCGCCGAGAGCGACTGGCTCGACGTCCTGCTGCACGAAGCGCCGCCATCGCCGTCGCAGCGTCTCGGACGCCGTGTCGCCCCCGACGTCGAGTCGCTGATCCTGCGCTGCCTCGCGAAGGAGCCGAGCCAGCGTCCGCAGAGCGCGCGCGCGTTGCTCGACGCGATCGACGCGTGCGCCGACGCGAATCGGTGGAGCGAGGGCGACGCGACGCGATGGTGGCGCGAACACTCGACGCTGCGGAAGGTCTCCGACGCGACGCCGACACTCACCGTCACGCAGGAACTCGCGATCGACGTCGGCGACTCGCGCATCGCCTGACGTCGTCGCGTTCGCCGCGACTCACTGCACGGTCAGACTGACCGCATCGCTGAACGCGAAGCAGTTCGGACCGGCGCCGACGCCGACCGCCTGGACGAGGAACGAGCCGCCGTAGAGACCCGGATCGTTCGGCACCTGGAAGCAGATGTTGTTCGACGGGATCGCGAGCGTCAGCAGCGGGTCGAGGTGGACGTTCGACGTCACGCAGGCGAACGGCGCCGGCACGACGAGCGGCGTCAGTCGCATCGCGCCGAGCATCAACGCCGACGGCGAGTTGCCGAACGTCGGAACCAGGCAGAACTGCGTCCCGAGGATCGGCGAGCCGGTGCACGTCATCGTGATGCCGCCGGTCGGAACGGCCGGCGCGAACGTGTCGCACGGACACGCGTACACCCAGGTCTCGTCGATGCCGGTGTATCCGCCGTAGAGCACGGTCTGCCCTCGGGCAGCGTCGAAGCCGAGGACGTGGCCGTGCCGCGGCGACGGCGCGCTGGCGATCGTGCGCGAGACCCACGACGTTCCGTCGAACTCCCACGTGTCGCCGTAGATCGCGAGGCTCTGCCCGCCGAACAGCACGATGCGCCCGCGATTGCGGTCGTAGCTCATCGCATGCATCGTCCGCGCGGATGGACGCGTGGCGGTCGTGTGCGGTTGCCACTGCGTGCCGTCGAAGCTCCACGTGTCGTCGCGGTACGTCGGCGTCGCCGCCGTCGTCTCGCCACCGAACATCACGATCCGTCCGAGGCGTGCGTGGAACGCCATCGCGTGCAGATTGCGAGCGACGGGTGGGCGCGCCGGCGATTGGACCTGCGTCCAGTTCGTGCCGTCCCATTCCCACGTGTCGGCGAGGTTGACGAGCCCCTGCGCGAGGCCGCCGAAGATCACGAATCGCTGCCGTACCGGGTCGTACGCGCCTGCGTGACGGTTGCGGGCACCGGGCGAAGTCGCCGGACTGCGCTGCGTCCACGTCGCGCCGTCCCATTCCCACGTGTCGCCGAGGATCTGGTTGTTGCCGTCGAGACCGGCGTGCACGACGACGCGTCCGCGCGCCGAATCGAAGCCCATCGCGTGGAAGCAGCGCGCCGCGGGACCGGTCGTCGCGACCTGCGACCACGTGGCGCCGTCCCATTCCCAGGTGTCACCGAGGATCGCTTGGGACGCGGCTTGGCCGCCGAACACGACGAGCTTCGAACGCGCACTGTCATAGGCGGCGCCGAAGAAGTGACGGCCGAGCGGACCGGTCGGCCGCGTCGACCACGTCGCTTGCGCGGCGAGATCGGCGGCCGTCAGCAGAGATGCGAGCAGCACGACGCTGCGAGGGGAGAGAAGGATCATCGGGGTCCGTTCCAAAGGGTTGCAGGGGACTTCGTTCAGTTCACTTCGCCTTCGCCGACTTCTCGGCGGCGGCATCGGCATCGACGGGCGCTGCCGGTGTCGGCATCGGCTGCAGCATCAGGTCGCGGATTCGCGCCTCGCGTTCGAGCGCGGTCGTTCGATCGGCGTCGACCTTCGCGATCCGTTCGGTCAGCGACTTCGCCTTCGGAGAATCGGGGCCGGCGTTCGCGCGCGTCACGTCGAGTTGGTCGCGCAGTTCGTTGCGCAGACTGTCGAGGTGGTCGAAGTGATCGAGCAGCGACAGCCAGTCCTTCACGCCGCGCTCGGGGTCGCGCAGGTAGCGCGTCCGCAGCACTTCATACATGCCTTCCCACAGCGACGACTGCCCCTGACGACCGGTGAACGCGACCGGAATCGCGTTCGGGTGCGACAGCAGGAACATGTGCGGACGCGAACCGCGTGGATCGAAGCCGTCGAACACGCGGCCGAACGGGTGACCCGCCTCGAGCGTGTGCACCGGCAGGCGGACGCAGCGGAACCAGTGCGTCAGCAGGATCGTGCGCTCGTTGTCGAGACCGGTCGTCAGCAGCGCTTCGTCGGTCCCCTTGCACGACGCGCACTCGCGCAGCACGAGCAACGGACGCGGGTCCTGTTCCCAGAGGACCGTCAACGCATCCTCGCGCGGCAGCGAACCGGCGGCGGCGGTCGTCTCGCCGACGCGCGGCGGCGGCACCGGGTGCTTCCAGTCGATCTGCAGGCGGCTCAGCGACGTCGCTTGGCGGTCGAACGTCATCGCCGTTCCGCGGCGTGTCGTGGGTCCGCGACGCATGGCCGGTGCGCTGGTCGGTGTGCGCGGGCCGGTCGTCGGCGTGTTCGGCGTGCGCGGGCCGGGCGTGTTCGGCCCGGGGGTGTTCGGTCCGCCCGGCGACGGGGTGCCCGGGGCGCCTGGTTCCGACGGCGGCGTCACGTCGCCCGGGCCGATGTAGCGCGGACGCGGCGGCGGGTAGCCCCCACCGCCACCGGGCGGGCACTGAGCGGCGATCCCCGTCGAGAGCGTCGCGGCGAGCAAGGCTGCGGACATGCGGAACGAACGAATGGATGTCGTCATGACGGTCGAGCTCCAGCCTCGCATGCGAGGCGTACGGGGGACGGGGACGTTGCAGCGGGTGGACGGTCGGTCATCGTCGCTCGCCCTTCTGCAGGTGTTCGCGCCACGCCGACTCGAGTCCAGCGAAGTCGACGGCGAAGCAGGTCAGTGCGAGTTGGCGTTGACGTTCGTGCAGTTCGGCAGGCGTCGGGAAGCGGCGGCGCGCGTGGAACGGGTCCTTCATCCCGTGCACGAACGCGACGAACGCATCGCGACGCGTCGCCATCAGGAAGTCGACGAACGCCCAGCACTGGATGTGCTGTTCGAAGCCGAACCGCGTCACGTCGAGGATCTCGGTCAATTCCTCGACCGGCAGGAACGCGCGCTTGCGCAGCAGGCCCGGTGCGCGCTTCTCCCACTGCCAGAACGAGCGTGTCTCACCTTCGCCGTCGGCGCGTTGGTCGTAGGCCGGGAACCGCGGGCTGACGCGCCGTGCGTTCCAGTGCGCGAGGCCGGTCGCGTACCACGCCGGGATCTCGTGCCCGTAGGCGCGGTAGCTCGTGTGGAACAGGTGCGTCAGGTTGTAGACGAGGTGCGTGTGCAGCGCCGTGTCGTCGGTGAACAGCGCGCGGCTCGACTCCTCGGCGACGGCGAATGTCGCGGCGTCGAACGCGTGGTCGTGGTGGCGGATCGGGTAGGTGACCTCGCGCCCTTGGTAGGCCTTCGTGTAGCGCGCGAGGCTCGCAGTCTTGCGGAAGATCAGGATCGTGAACTTCTCCCGTTGCCCGAGGTACGGCCCGAAGCCGTGGAACTCGTCGAGCGAGACTTCGTCGAGCCGGCGCGCCGACTGCGGGAACGTGGCGGGTGTGACCTTCAGCAGTTCGCAGAACTCGGCGTAGCTCTCCTCGGCACGCTGTGCGATCAGGTGAGCGCGCAGCCACGGGTCGAGCGTCTTGGTGGCGGGCTTGACGGTCGGGAGGCGCTGGTGGAGTCGCGCGAGTTCGGCGCGCAGCTTCCGCGTGCCGTCCGAATCGCCGGTGATCGGGAACGGCGACAGCGCCGCGCCGATCCGGAAGTGCTTGGTCTCGATCCACAGCAGCGGTTCGCCGCCGAGCAGCGCCTCGACGGCGCGCGTGTCGTGACGTTCACCGAGCGGGAACGGGCCGTACGAGACGTAGCCGGCGGCGGCCATTCGTGCGGGGTCGCCCTTGACGTATGGATCCCGGGCGTCGGTCCGGGACGCCGCGGTGGGGTTCGCGTTCTGCGACGACAGCCCGGCGGGCAGGAGAGAGAGGGCCGCCGTCCACGCGAGGGCGCGGACGAGACGGGCGAGCATGGTGCGCCGTGTAGGCGGCCTTCGCATGGCGGTCACAGGGTCGGGTCGGAACGGACGTCGGTCGGGCGGGCGCGCCGCGCAGGCAACGTCCGGACCGCACGCCGAGACTCCGCCGAGACCCGCCGCGGCGGTGGCGACGTTCCGAAGGGGGAACGGTTGGTGCGAAGTGAAACGAAAGTGCCTGGCACCTTCGTTTCACTTTGCGTCGGGAAGTGAAACGAAGGTGCCAGGCACCTTCTTCTCACTTTCGACGCAGCACCGCCGCGAAGAAGCCGTCGGTCCCGTGGCGATGCGGCAGCACCTTCAGATAGGTGCCGGTCGGATCGGCGATGCCGCGCGCGACGTCGGAGCCGAGGATCTCCTTGATCGGCATCAACGCCAGCGACGGGTCCGCCTCGAGCGCGGCGTCGACGATCGCCTCATTCTCCTCGCGCAGCAGCGAACACGTCGCGTAGACGGCGCGCGCGCCGGACTTCAGCGCCGCGAGGGCCGCGTTCAACAGCGACTGCTGCGTCGCGACGAGCCGCTGCAGAACGTCCTCGCCGACGCGCCAGCGCGCCTCCGGGTGCCGCCGCCACGCGCCGGTGCCGCTGCACGGCGCGTCGACGAGGATCCGCGCCGCCTTGCGGGCGGTCGCCAGCGCCGCCTCCCCCCAACGCTGCTCCTCGACCTGCATCGCACGAACGTTCCCCGCCTGCGCGCGACGCGCACGCAGCCGCAACTCCTGCAACCGGTGCTCGGCGACGTCGAGCGCGAGAACGTGACCCTTGCCGCGCAGCAGCGACGCCAACGCCAGCGTCTTCCCGCCCGAGCCCGCGCAGCTGTCGACGATCGTCGAACCCGGCGGCGGCGCCGTGACGGTCGCGACCAACTGACTCCCCTCGTCCTGCACCTCGAAGCGGCCCTCCTGGAACGCCTGCGTCTTGAACGTGTTGATCGCCGTGATCACGACGAGCCCCTGGTCGGCGAACTCGGTCGGCCGCGTCGCGACGCCTTCCTGCCGCAGCCGCGCACTGAGGTCGTCGCGGTCGCCGAGCAGCAGGTTCGCGCGAATCGTCGCCGGCGGCGGTGTCGCGAGCGAGCCGGCCAGCGCATCGGCCTCCGCGCCGTACTGCTCGACGAGACGGCGCGCGATGCCGTCGGGCAGCGAGTGCAGCAGCGCGAGGCGACGCACCGGATCGGGTTCGGCGGCGAGGTCGGCGTCGTTGCGCAGCACGCGCGCCCAGTCGACGGCGACGTCCTCGCGTTCGACTTCCTCGGCGGAACGGCGGCCTTCGATCAGTTCGGCCGTCAGGTGGCGCGCCGTCGCGCGCTCGCGCCCGCGAACGTCCGCGGCGCCGGCGAGCAGGTAGTCGAGGCGACGCTGCAGGCGAACCATCCGGTGGAAACCGGCGAGCACTTCCTGGCGGAGTTCGATCGGCAGCCATTGCCGGCGAAACCACTGCGCCATGTGCCGAGTGTCGACTGCGGCGCCTTCGCCCATCTCGCCATACAGCTCGACCACGAGCGCAGAAGTCCGGTCCATTCGCGGCAGGCTATCCTGCGCCGATGCCACGCACCCACGCTCAGGTTCTCGACTTCCTCGCCGCAGAGCGGTGCTCCGCGATCCTCCGCACGAACGACGCGACGGCCGTCGAGCCCGCGATGCGCGCAGCCGTCGAGGGTGGATTCCGCGTCGTCGAGTTCACGCTGACGACGCCGGGCGCACTCGAGGCGATCGCGGCGTTCGCGCAGGACGAGACGCTGCTGGTCGGCGCCGGCACGGTGCTGTCGACCGAGGAGGCGACGCGCGCCGTCGCGGCCGGCGCTCGGTTCCTCGTCAGCCCGGTCGCCGATCCCGAGGTCATCGGTTGGTGT
>JAEYTU010000192.1 GCA_023433825.1 Planctomycetota bacterium | reverse complement strand
CCGACGACACCGAGACCTACGACGACGTCATCCGGAAGGATCTGCTGCCGTGACCGACGGTCGTCGTTCGGCGGTCGTGCGTCGAACGGTGGGCTGCATGCTGCGTGCGTCTGCACGCGAGAACGTTTTTCGACGGCCTGCGCGGGTCGCCCGGTAGGCTTCCGCCGACTTGCTCACCTACATGATCCGCCAGCTGATCGAATCCGCTCTCATCGTCGATCCCGTCGAAGCCGCCGAAAAGACGGCGGCCCTCCAGTCGATGCTCGAATTCGCCGTCGGTGCCGACCGACTCGCGAAGCGAGATCTCGGCGCCGTGCAGAAGGCGCTGCTCGAACGCGAGTCGAAGGGGAGTACCGGGATCGGCAACGGCGTCGCCGTTCCGCACGTCAAGGGCAAGGAGGTCAAGGCGATGTCCTTGGTCCTCGGCCGGTCGAAGGCTGGCATCCAGTACCAGGCGATCGACGGGCGACCGGTCCACAGCGTGTTCATGATCCTCGCGCCGCTCGACCAAGCGGAGAGTCACCTTCAGGCGCTCCGGTGGATCTCGACGCTGGCGCGCAACTCCGACTTCCGCCGGTTCATGCTGCAGGCCGCCGGAGAAGCACAGATCCGCGACCTGCTGGTGGAGATGGGGAGCCCGCGATGACCGCGTCGGAACCCGGTGTCTCGACTTGCAGCGAGCAGTTCGTCCTGAAGAACCGGCACGGCCTCCACGCGCGTCCGGCGCACATGTGGGTCCAGACGGCGAACGCGTTCGCCAGTCAGCTCCGCGTCGCCCGGCCAGGCGAGGATCCGGTCGATGGCAAGTCGATCATGGGAATGATGATGCTCGCGGCGGAGCACGGCTCGACGATCGAAGTCGTCGCGTCAGGTCCAGATTGCGACGCGCAGATCCGCGCACTGCGCGAGCTCGTCGACAGCGGCTTCGGCGAGGATTGACCCCCGCCTCGTCGGCGCGGCGTCGCGCCGACTTCGTCGCGCCCGCACCGTCGGAAACTCAGCACTGCCGCTGACCTGCCGCGGACGTCTCGCCGAATTCGCACGCCACGTGGTGGGCGCCTCGCGTCGATGTGCGCCGCAACGCGGGACGGATCTCAACCTGAGCCCGACCGCGTGCCGATACCGGGAACCGTGCACGGCCATTGCCGCCGTGTCGGCAATCCGAATAGCTGCGAGGAATCGGCATGCTCAGGCAGCGCAAGAGCGTCGTGGGGTTGGATCTCGGGACGAACTCGATCAAGGCGATCGAGATCACCCAAGACAAGTACGACTACGTCATCACCGCCTTCGGGCAGGTCGAGGTCCCGGGGGAAGCCGCGCGACACGAGGCCATTCAGGAGCTGTTCCGGACCGGCGGGTTCCGGACCAAGCGCGTCGCCTGCGCCGTCAGCGGGAAGTCCGTGATCTTCCGGTTCCTGTCGATGCCGCAGATGTCCGACGAGAACCTCGCGAACGCGATCCGGTTCGAGGCCGACAAGTTCATTCCATTCGGCGTCGACGAGGTCCAACTCGACACGCAGCGGTTGATGGACGTCGGCGGCGAAGACGGCAAGGCCGCGGAATCGAAGGTGCTCCTCGTCGCCGCGAAGCGTTCGGTGCTGAACGACCAGGCGCAGATGCTCGTCGATCTCGGTCTTCAACCGGTTTCCGTCGGCATCGACAGCTTTGCGATCGGCAACGCTCATGAACTGAACGAGATCGTGATGCCCGGGCTCCAAGAGCCCGACAAGACGATCGCGTTGATCGACATCGGGGCGTCGAAGAGCTGCATCAACATCCTGCGCAACAACGTCACGTACTTCGCTCGCGAAGTCCCGATGGGTGGCCAGGACATGACGAACGCGATCACGCGCCGATTCGGGATCGAGGCGTTCGAGGCCGAGGCCCTGAAGCGCGATCCCGGCGAGCAGATGTCGGAGGTCCAGGAAGCCGTTGCGCACGTGCTCGACGACCTCGGCAACGAGATCAATCTGTCGTTCGACTTCTTCGAGAACCAGTTCGACGGCGAGGTCCAAGAGGTCTTCCTGTCGGGCGGCTCGGTCCTGCTGCCGTTCCTCGAGGAGAGCCTCGAGAAGATCTTCGAGAAGAAGACCCGCGTCTGGAACCCGATCGAGGGTCTCAAGGTCAAGGCGGACAACGTCAATGTCGAGGCGCTGAATCAGTCCGCGCCGCAGCTCGCTGTCGCGGTCGGACTCGCCGCGACGATCGGGTGAGGGGGAAACCACGATGATCCGGATCAATCTTCTTCCTGACCAATTCCGCCGAAGCGAGCGGACCTCCACCAAGCTGTTCGCCGCGGCGCTCGGCGCGGTGATCCTGGTCTGCTCGTCGTTCGGCTGGTTCGGTTACGTCTACTTCGGCGTCGTCGGCGAACTGCAGACCGAGCGCGCGAGCGCCGAGGAGCGACTTGCCGGGATGCGCGAACGCGCGACCTACCACGACAACCTGGAGAAGGAGGTCAAGGAGTACGAGAAGCGCTCCGCGACGATCCACGACATCGCGCGCGGTCGACTGCTCTGGACCGAAGTGCTCGACCAACTACTCGACGTCGTCAACAACGACGGCAACACGGAGCGGCACATGACGTGGTTCAAGTCGATCGCCGTTCAGAAGGGCGACGAGAAACGGGGACCCATCGTGACGATGCCCGGCTACGTGCAGGGCAGTCAGATGAAGAAGGTCGCCGACTTCCACGACGACTTCGCCAGCGCCCGGTTCACCGCGGACCTCGAGACGATCAGTCCGCCGCAGGGCAAGCGTGAGCTCGACACGAAGCGAAACCCGCCCGAGGCGTACTTCTTCACGATGAAGTGGGGCTTCAAGCCGCCGAAGGACTGGATGCGGAATCAACCGTCTCGCGCCGCCGCGCGGCCTGTGGGGAAGTGAGGACAGTCGCATGGCCAAGCTGAACGAGAAGCAGAAGATCCTGGTCGTCGGCGCTGCCGCGATCGTCCTGTGCGCCGGTGCAGGCGCCGGTGTCTGGTGGGCGAGCGGTGTCGCGGACGAGGAACGCGAGGCGATCGCCGCGGTCGCGGCCGAGACACAGGCCGTCGAGGCGAAGATCGCGAAGATCCCCGGCGTCGAGCGCGAGGTCATCGTGCTTCGCGAGAACGTCGAGGAGTACCTGAAGATCCTTCCGAGCGAACGCGAGGTCAGCAACTTCGTGCGCAGCGCGCACCAGTTCCTGGCGCAGTCGGGCGCGAGCGACACGGCGTTCACGCCGAGTGAGGTCGCGACGACGAAGGGTTCTCCGTTCGCGCGCTACGTCTACACGTTCGAACTGCAGGCATCGATCTGGCAGTTCATGAAGCTGCTGTCGTTCTTCGAGAACTACGAGCGCTTCGTTCGTGTCGTCAGCTTCACGCTGACCTCTGCCGACGGCGCGCAGAAGAAGGACGTGCAGCTGACCGAAGGCGGCGACAAGAAGCACAAGGTCACGTTGCAGGTCGAGACCTACGTGTTCCTGGCGGCGAGCAAGATCGCCGACATCAAGATCGCGAACTACGCGAACAAGGTCGCGTCGCTGACGCCCGAGATCATCGCGCGTCGCAACCAGATCCTGCCGGCTTCGTACGAGTTCAAGGGACCTCGCGGGCGACGCGACATCTTCGTGGACCCGCGCTCGGAAGGTGAACTCGCCGCCGACGCGATCCCCGAGGAGACGCAGCGCAAGTTGATCGACGACATGCGTCGGCAGATCGCGGACCTGACCGGCCTCCAACGTCGCATCGTCGACCCGAAGACGCCGATCATCGAGCGCTACAAGCTGCAGCGGATGCTGCGCGAAGGTCTCGACGACACGCAGCGCAAGGTCGACGAAGCCGCCAGCAAGGGTCGCATCGCGAACCTCGTGCTGAAGGTTCGATGGTCCAAGGAAGTGGTCGAACCGCTCGCGCAGGTGCGGGCGGCGTCGGAACGGGAGACGGCGAGCGCCGACCCGTATCTGACCGTCAAGGAGATGGAGGAGGTCGCGAAGGACATGGGCGATGCGCTCGCGTCCGGTGACCTCGATGGCGCGAAACAGCGATTCGACGCCGTCTCCGAGAAGTTGAAGGTTCCCTCCGACCACCCTGGCGTCGCGACGGCGCGCAAGATCCAGGAGCTGGCGGTGCGGACGCGGGTCGCGGTGGAGTTCAGCCAGTTGAAGCTCGACATCGGCGGCGTCGTCGTCAACGACACCGGCAAGTCGGGGCTGATCCTGAACGGCGTCGTGTACTCGGAGGGCGACTACGTCGACTCGAACCTGCTCGTGAAGAGCGTCGGGTCGGAGCAGGTGGAGTTCGTGTTCAAGGGCTTCACGGTCGTCAAGGTCAGGTGAGTCCGATGGCGTGGGCTCAAGCTCACGTCCACGTCGGACCGAAAGGGAATGGGTCGGCGGCGCGCGTCGTGCGGATGCGGGCCGTCATCGGCGAACCAGTGGGTCCCCGTACTCGGGGAAGGGATCGAACATGCAGGCGAAAGGAATCATCGCGTCGGTGGCGTTCGTCGCCGTCGCGTGGCTGCCGACGACGGCAGCGCAAGCTCAGCAGGGCGCCACGACGCAAGAACAAGGCGTCCAGGCGCAGGCGCAAGGCGATCGGACCGCGCTCGTCTCGCTGAACCTGAAGGATCGCGCGTTGCGCGACGTCATCACGAACATCCGTCGGATCGCGGGCGTCAACATCATCGTCGACGCGGAGATCACCGACGCCGACGTCGTGACGATCGAACTCGAACAGGTCGAATGGCGTCGTGCCCTCGACCTCGTCGCCGAAGCCGCCGACTGCGTCGTCGTGCAGCTCGCCGGCAACGTCCTGAAGGTCGAGAAGCCGCCGCGGGTGTTCATCTCGTTCGAGAACCAGGACATCCAGAAGGTCATCGACACGATCGCGAAGATCTCGGGTGCGAACATCGTCGTCGCGCCAGAGGTCACCGGCACGATCACGCTGCGACTGCGCAACGTTCCTTGGCGCGACGCCCTGGAGACGTCGGCGAAGACGCTCGGGTTCGTCGTCGTCGAGGAGGACCGCAACATCCTCCGCGTCGTCCCGGCGAGCAACATGAAGGAGGACCTCGTCACGAGGCACTTCCAACTGCGCTACATCCGGCCGAAGTCGACCTACGTCCCGTACATCACGTCGGAGTACGTTCGCGACAACGCGCAGCAGGCGCAGTCCGGCACGTCCGGTCAGTCGTTCAAGATGCTCGACGCCCTGCGCGCCGTCATCACGCCGAAGATCGGTTCGATCGAGTACCTCGAGTACACGAACACGATCGTCGTCCGCGACACGAAGCCGGTCGTCGACGACGTTGCGCGCATCATCACGAGCGTCGATCTCGAGCCGGCGCAGGTGTTCGTCGACGTCAAGTTCGTCACGACGACGAACCGTGACATCCTCGAAGCCGGCGTCAGCATCGGCGACAACGGTTGGAGCGCGTCGATCGGTCTCGGCCAGATCCCGCATCGCCTTCCGTTCGACCTCGGCTCCGGTGGTTGGGACGACAAGCTGATCGTCAACGACACGGGCCGCGGCCCGTTCGCGAACGAAGCCCTGAACCCGACCGGCGACACCGTCGTCCCCGACGTCGTCTACGGCGCGCTGAACTTCCAGCAGGTGCAGGCGACGTTGCGCTTGCTGAAGCGCGACACGAACGCCGAGATCGTCCAAGCGCCGAAGCTGATCACGCTCGACCACCAGGAAGGCACGATCTTCGTCGGTGAGACGATCCGCTATGCGCAGGCGCGATCCGAGCAGGGTCAGGCCGGTGGTCTGCAGCTCGTCGTCGAGGAAGCGCCGAACTCGCCGGTCTCGACCGGCTTCCAGCTCCTCGTCGTCCCACACATCATCCCGGGCACCGACAAGGTCATGATGGAGATCATTCCGAAGTCGGAATCGCTCGCGGGCACCGGTTCGTCCGCGTTGGCGCCTGCGGGCTTCGACGTGTTCACGGTCGGCGCCGGCACCGGCGACGGCTCGATCGCGCTGCCCCGCATCGCGTCGAGCACGATCGCGACGAAGGTCCTGCTGCAATCGGCGCAGACCGCCGTCCTCGGTGGACTCGTGACCGACAACCAGTCGGAGACCATCACGAAGGTCCCGCTCCTCGGCGACATTCCGGTGCTCGGTTGGATGTTCAAGCACCGCGCGGTCAACAAGACGAAGAGCAACCTGATCGTGTTCGTGACCCCGCACATCATCCGCAGCCCGGACGAGGTGAAGGCGAACTACACGCGCATCCTGAACGAACGTCAGGGTGCGATGAAGGAAGAGCTCGACCGGATCTTCGGCGGCGATCCGAAGTGATCCGCGGATCGGCGCGCCACGTCGTCAACGACGTGGTGCGCTCGATCCGACAACCGTCGTTGCGCCTGTCTTCGACCGTCCCTATGGTCCCGAGCCTTCCCGGACCCGGGGGGCGGCGCCGATCGTCGGCGTCGAATCACGCCGCGCTCGTCCGCGGTCGGCGCCGTTGGCGCGCACGCGGGTTCGGGGTGAACCTCGAATCCAGGTCCGGATGCCGCCGCATGGCCCCGCCGATCGCCGCCATCGCTCCCTCGGGGGCGGATTGCGCTCGTGTGGTCGGACCTCGGATTCCGCCGTCGAAGTCCCGCGAGGGCTGGCGTTCGTCTCCGAAACCGCCGTCGGTTCGCGCCGACATCGTGCGGTGATCACGCGCGTCGCACGACGCCGTGCACGGGGCTCGTCACCCGCCCTGGCTCAACACTTTGGTCGTCGCGGGGCTCGTTCCGAGTCGCTGTCGACACCTGGAAAGGAATCCTCGTTTGAAGCGCATGTTGATCAATGCGGTCGATCCGGAAGAGAGCCGGATCGCCGTCGTGGAAGACGGCGTGCTGCAAGAGCTGCACGTCGAGATCGCCAGCCGTGAGGCCTATCTCGGCAACATCTACAAGGGCAAGGTCGTCAACATCGAGCCGAGCATCGGCGCGGCCTTCGTCAGTTTCGGGGGCCGGATCAATGGCTTCCTGCACGCGTCGGACATCCTTCCTGCCTACTCACGCGACGACTTCCAGCTGATCGACGTCATGGAGGGTCGCGCCCGCGCCACGGGCGAAGACGGACCCGATGTCGTTCGCGCGGTGCTCGACGACGACGACGACGAACGCGAAGGCCGGCCGGCGCCGCAACGGCGCGAGAAGTCACGTGGCGCTGGCGCAGTCGACACGGATCCGTCCGAGGGCGACGCCGACGAATCGGCTCCGCGGGGGGCGGTCGACGTGCTGGCCTCGGACGAGGGCGCCGACGATCGCGCCGACGATCGCGCTGACGATCGAGGTGTCGACGTCGATGCCGTCGCTGACGCGGGCGCCAACTCGGAATCGGGAGATCCGCGTGCTGACGTCGAATCGCGTGGGGGCATCGATGCCGACGACGGCCCCGATGCACCGGATCGCGACGAACGTGGCGAACCCGAGGCACGCGAGGAACGCGACGCTCAGGACGATCGCGACGCACACGACGACCGGTCCGACCGGGGCGGCCCGCGTCTCGCGCACGCGAACGACGGTGACGACGCGGGTGGCGAGACCGCCGTCGCCGTGGAGGGCGCCGCACCGGCTGCCGTCGAAGCCGTTCGCCCGCGCG
>JAEYTU010000133.1 GCA_023433825.1 Planctomycetota bacterium | reverse complement strand
GCGCGCACCGTCGGTGCGAGGATCCGGCCGAAGCCGTCGGCGTGCAGCGGTAGCACCTTGTGCGTGACGTGGACGGCGGCGGCCGCCGCGCCCGACTTCGATCCCTCGAGGATGTACTGCCCGAGGTTGCGCAGCTTCTGCGCCATCGGCACCTCCTCCTTCGCGAGCCCGAGGTCGAACACGTAGGCAGCCTTCTGGACGAGGAAGTCGACGACGCGTCGGTTGCGCGCGACGAATGCGCCCGCCGCATACGGGACGTAGCCGAGCTTGTGCGGGTCGACGGTGATCGAGTCGACGTCGCCGAGCGCCTGGAACGACGCGTGGACGGTCTCGCTCGGGAACACGCGGAACGAACGCCGCATCGCCGCCCGCGGCAGCAGCGTGCCGTCGGGACCGCGAAACAGCGACGCCATGTAGCCGCCCCAAGCCGCGTCGACGTGGATCCCGAAGTCGCGGCCCTTCTGCCGCCATTCGTCGCGAACGGCGACGATCCGGTGGATCGGGTCGATCGCGCCGAACTCGGTCGTGCCGAGCACACCGACGACGGCCAGCACCGGAACGTCGGCCGCGAACTCGCGCGTCAGGCATTCGCGCAGGTGATCGATCGACAGCCGCATGTCGTCGCCGACCTCGACTTCGACCAATTGCGACGTGCCGAGGCCGAGCACCTTCATCCCTTTCTCCCACGAGTAGTGGGCGGACGACGGAACGAGGACCTTCGGCGGTGCGAGGTCGCGGTGCTTCAGGAAGAAGCCGGCGGTTCCGAGGATCTCCAACCGCTCGGCGCGGACCGCGTTGCCGAGTTCGTACAGCTCCTTCTTGCCGCCGCTGCGCGTCATGTCGCGGACGGCGTTGGTCCGCAGTCCGATGACGTCGTCCATCGGCAGGTTCACGAGTTCCTGCTTCGTGTATTCGGACAGCCGCTTGTGCAGCGGCCCGATCGGATCGGTGTCGAACCCGAGCTGCTGCGCGCCGGCCTGCAGCGCGACGCCGTAGAACTTGACCGACCGGAAGTTCCACAGCGCCTCGTAGTTCGCCGTCGTGCCGCCCGACGTCAGATGGCCCCACGCGCACGGTTCGCGGTCCTCGTCGACCTGCATCCCGAACATTTCCGCGAGCTGCCGACCGACCTCGAGCTCCTTCTCCAACGTGACCGGCGCCGCTTCCTCGCTGACGTTGTTCGGGTTGTAGAGCGTCGTGACGAGCTTCGCGACGAGGCCCGGCAGCAACAGGTCGGCGTTCATGTGCCCGACGTAGCGCGGACTGAAGAACGGCACGGCGCGCTTCAGTTCGGCGCTGAGTTGCATCAGCTCGCGCCGCGTTCGTGCGACGAATGCCGCGTACTCGGCGTGCGACGCAGCATCCGGCGGCACCATGGGCCCGTCCTCCGGATGGAAGTTGCGCCGCCAGTAGCAGTGGTCACGGACGAACTCGAGCAGCAGGCTCTCGAGCAGATCCATGTTCTCGGCCTGTGGACCGAGGAAGCAGGGTTCGAGGAATCGCATCGCGCGCGCTTATAGCCGCGCGCGCTACTCGTTCCGGAACGGGAACGCATCGCGTGATTCGCTCGCGATCGACCACCGGCTCGGTGGAGGCACGCAGGTTGCCTGCGCCGGCGCCCGCTCGCGACCCGTCCCAGGCGAAACGTCTTCCAAGGTCCTCCCGCATGTCGATCCGTACGCACGCTCTGCTTCCGTCGCTGCTTCTCGCCGCCGCCGCGACCGCTCAGGTCCCCGACGGCGCCTTCGTCTTCGGGTCGTTCCACGGTGCCTACAACTCCGCCGCAGGTCTCCCGGGCATCTTCTTCGCGCATCCGCGCGACCCGAGCATCCCGATCGTCGAGGTCACCGGGCTGTCGCCGGCGTTGCAGCCCGATCCCGCGGGCAGCCAGGGCGCGGCCTGCATCGTTCGTCGCCCGAGGGATGGCGCGCTGATCGTCGGTGAACGCGCGCCGCCCGGGACGAGTGTCGATCTGCACGTGTTGACGCTGAAGGGTGCCGCGGTCGTTCACTCGCAGTTGTTCAGCATGGGGACGAGCGTTCGCGCCGGTGAGATCCCGCAATGCGCGCTGCTGCCCGACGGACGCGTGTTCGTCGCAGCCACCGACCTCGCCAGCGGTCCGCTCGCGGTCCAACAGACGGCTCAATACAACATGCAAGGCCTCGGACTCGTCGACACGATCGGCGGTGCCGTCACGCCGCTGCCGATCCAGAACCACAATGCGTTGCCGGGTGTCGTCAACGCGCTCGCGATCTCGAACGACGGCACGGTCGGCTACGTCGGCAACTACATCTCAGCGACGCTCGGGGACATCTGGGCTGTGCCGTTGCCGAACGGCGGCACCCTGACGCAGATCGCGACGCTCCCGGCCGGCGTCTCGAACCTCGCGGTGGCCAACGACGGGTCGTTGATCGTGACGACGCTCGCCGCCGCGCCCGCACCGAGCGTCTTCCGCGTCGACGTCGTGACTGGCGTCGCGACGCCGCTGAACGCGACGCTCGGCCCGACGAACTGCGTCGCGATCGAGACCGTGACCGGAAGCATGGCGATCGCATCCGCCGGCGCCGGGATCCCGCCGCGCGCGCTGTTCTGGATGACCGATGCCGGTGCCGCCACGCAGCTGCAGCAGCCGAATCGCGCGACGATCTCGTGCGTCGCGGTCAACCCGAACCCCGAAGCGATCCTGCCGGGGACGAACGGGGCCGAGACGTTGACGTGGCGACTGGCGCCGAATCCAGGTGGGCTGCCGGAGATCGGTGCATCGTTCTCACTGACACTCGACGCGACGCCGGCCACGATCGGCCCGGGGCTCGCGATCGTGTCGCTCGCGCGTCTGCCGGCCGCCGTGACGATCCTCGGCGCCGACGTGCACGTCGATCCGGCGCTGGCCCTCGGCACGTTGCAGCTCTCGCCGGCCGCGACCTTCCAGGTGTCGATCCCGCTGCCGCTGAACCCGACGCTGCGCGGGGTGTCGCTGTTCACGCAGACGTTCCACCTGCAATCCGGTGCGACGTCGATGTCGTCGTCACCGCTCGTCGAGACGACGATCCTGTGAGCGGAATGGTGCTTCCCTCACTCCTCCGCGGGAACGGGCGCGCGCACTCGGGCCCGCGCCCGATCCTGTTCCTGATCCACGTGCTGTGTCTGCTCGCGATCCTCGCGGCGCTGCTGGCCGGCGTCGGGCGCGCGCAGGTGCCAGGGGATCCGGCGAAGCAGCCGGATCCGACCGCGGCCGAAGTTCCACTGCCAGCCGCCGCCGGCTGGCACGCGTTCCTGCTGCACACGGCCGACAGCGGCGTCTGGTCGACGCAGGCGCTGCAGGTGCGGCCCGAGTTCGCGTGTCCGGAAGTCATCGCGTGCGACGACAAGGGGCGCGTCGTCGTGTTGGTCTCGTACTCGGGCAAGTGGACGCCACAGCTCGCCGTCCACGACGGACAGTGGCTCGCGGCGCTCGGGCACGGCGACGTGGACCCGGCCGTGCCCGGCAAGGAGCTCTACGCCGGCGGCAAGGGCGGCAACCTGCACCAACTCGTCCCGCGCCCGAAGGGACGGTTCGACTCGCGCGAGATCTGGAACGTTCGCGACGACGAGATCCACACCGTCGTCGCGGCCGATCTGCGGCCCGCCCGACCCGGCGACGAGCTGTGGCTGTTCACGATGAGCGGTCGCTTCTTCGAAGTGCGCGTCGACGACGGCGTTGCCGACGCGACCGAACGTCCGCGACTCTCCGGACGCGTCCGCGATGCCGTGTTGCTGCGCCACGCGAGCAACGGCGCGCCGACCGTGCTGACGGTCAGTCGCTCCGGCGAACTCGCCGCGCTGCGTGCCGACGGCGATGGCGTCGCCATGACAGTGCTCGCGCGCGAACCGATGGGGCTGGGACGGGTCGCGCTTTCCGCCGATGGACGCGCCGCATACGTGACGCGCGACGACGGGTTGATCCTGCGCTTCGCGCTCGACGGTGCGTCGGCGGACGCCGGTGGGCCGCGCCGCGAGATCGTCTACGCCGGTCCACAGGGTCCGCGCGGCCTCGTCGCCGGTCGCTTCGACGCCGATCCCGCCGTCGAGACGCTGGCGGTGTTCGGCTACAGCAAGAAGGTCCAGTTGCTGAAGCGTCGGGCGGGCGAGCCGTGGCACGTCGAGACGATCTTCACGGACGTCGACGCCGGGCATTGGCTCGGCAAAGGGGAACTCGACGGCCGCAACGCGACCGACGAGATCCTGTGCTCGGGGTACTCGGGCCGCGTCGTGATGCTCGCGCGACCGCCGGGACATGGACTCGACGGCGTTCGCACGGACCCGCATCCGATGCCGCGGCCGACGGCCCCGACGCCGGCGAGTGGTGACCGAAAGCCCGTCGTGCAGGCCGGACCGCGCGGAACGGCAGCGCGGCCATGGCGCGTCGCCGGCAAGGTCGGCGAGATCGCGCTGACCGAACTCTCGACGCTGCGCTACCAGGGTGGCTTCGAGTCGAAGACGCTCGTCTACGAGACGCTGGTCCGCCGCGACGCGAGCGGGCGCATCGTGCCGGCGCTCGCCGAGAGCTGGCGGATCCTCGACGGCGGCTTGCACGTCGAGTTCACGCTGCGCAGCGACGCGCGCTTCCACGACGGCACGCCGGTCACGGCCGCGGCGGTCGTCGAGCACTTTCGCCGGTTCGTCGGACTGCCCGAGCACGACTGGCTGAGGTCGAACACCTGCATCCGCGAAGTGATCGCGGTCGATCCGCGCACGGTCGCGTTCCGTCTCGATCGCAAGGTCGCGCTGCTCGCCGATCTGTGCGCGATCAATCCGTGCGGCGTGCGCGCGCCGGCTTCCCTCGATCGCGAGGGGAACTTCGTCGCGGCTGTCGGCAGCGGTCCGTTCCGGTTCGTCGGTGTGACGGAGGATGGGCACGCACTGCGCTACGAACGCGCCGGCACCGATCCCGTCGTCGTCGACCTCGTGCGGCTCGGTGCGAACGACACGCCCGACGATCCACTCGCGGCCGTGCTGCGCGGTGACGCCGACCTCGCCGTCTCGAGCTGGATGATCCGGATCGACCCGGCGCGTGCGCACGCGCTGCGCGCGCGAGGCGACGGTGACCTGCGCGTCGTCGATGGCCCCGGTTCGTCGACGACCTATCTGAGCTTCCGCGGCGAAGGCGCGACCGCCGACGTCGACGTGCGTCGCGCGCTGGCGGCTGCGATCGACCGCGCCGCGCTGGTGCGCGACGTCGAGCACGGGTTCGCCGACCCGACGACGGCGTGGGCCGCGCCGTCGGTCGCGGTCTGGCCGCGGGGCCCGGGCATCGCGAAGCCGTCACGATCCGTCACGCGCGCGCAACCGCTGCGGTTGCTCGTCGATGCCGGAACGTGCGCACTCGGCGAGGCGCTCGTCGCGCAGTGGCGCGCGGCAGGTCTGGCCGTCGAGATCGTCGCGCTACCGGCCGGAACCGTCCGCGGTGCCGGTGCGCGGCGCGACTACGACCTTCGGATCGAGGTCACGCACGGATTGCCGTACGACCCGTACACGACCCTCGTCAGCCGGTGCACTCCGGCGGGCGAACGCGCGACCGCAGAGTCGCCGCGCTTCTTCGGCGTCGACCCGTCGGTGGTCGCGGCCGTCGAGGCGCTCGTCGCGACGACGGATCCCGAGGCGCAGCCGGCGGCGTTCGCGCGCGTGCAGCAGCAGCTCGACGCCGTCGCGCAGTTCGTGCCGCTCTACGCGAAGCGTCGCATCGCCATCGTGCCGTCGGGGATCGCGAACTTCCGCTTCGCCGACGACATGTATCGGATCGACCTGTCGTTCCTGACGTCGGGTTCGTGACGTCGGATCACGACGTCACGACGTCACGACGTCACGTCCCGACGATCGCTTCGCCGCCGTTCGAGAACGTCAGCCCGAGCGTGTTCGCCGGGATGTCGACGACCGCCGCCTGCAGGTAGAACGCGAAGCCGGTCAACGTCGGGTTGTTCGGGATCGGGAGCGCGAACGGCGCCGAGCCGCTGGTTCCGACCAGTCCGAACGTCAGCATCGGATCGAGTGCCAACCGGCACCCCGGCGCGCCGAGCGGCGCGAGATCCAGCGGCAGCGGCAGTCCGAGGACCGTGTCCTTCCGGATGCCGAACAGCATCGTCCCGGGCGTCGGGATCGAAGGCAGGTTCGTGACCGAGAGGCTCAACGTCGTGCCGAGTTGCGGCCGCGAGCTCGCGACGGCGCCGAGCGTCGGCGTCTGCGTGTTCGATCCGACACAGCCGGCGGCGTAGGTCCCGTAGGTCGCGTTCCCGGCGTGGTAGTGGATCGTCCCGTTCCAGACGCGCGGCGTCAGGATGCCGCCGGTGAAGAAGTCGCCCGAGACCGAACCCAGCTGCAGCGTCAGGTCCGCGTTGCCGTAGTTCTGATTCGTGCCGATGCCGTTCGTGTAGGCGCTGCCGCCGTTCTTGAAGTGGATCCCGAGTCCATTGGTCCCGGGCGGCAGTGTGAAGTCGGCGACGTCGATCCGCGTCGGCTGGCTGCGGCCCGCGGCGACACCGCGGCCTGAACTGACCTTCACCCATGCGGCGGCGTTCTGCTCGACGCCGATGTACGTGTTCGGCGTGAAATAGACGTCGATCTCGATCACGGTCGTCGCCGCCGCCATCGAATTGACGTCGAGTGCCACGACGCGGAGGCCGCCGGGGCGAAGAACCGTGACGTCGAACAGGTTGACCGGTGGGGTGACCGATCGACCGTTGTTGTCGGCGAACGTCGTCGTCAGCGACTGCGCCGGGAGGATCGACGCAAGGGCGAGAGATGCGAGACAGGTGGTGCGAATCGTCATGGTTCGTGAACTCGTGGAAACGTGCGGCGCCGTGGTGCACCGCCGGGCTCGCAGACGAGATTCGCCGCGGCGATGTTCCATCGACGACGGCCCTTGTTCCGACCGGATCGCTGAACGATCCTCCGCGCCTCGCATGGCCACCCGCGCACGAAACCCTTGGACTCGGTGACGCAGGCGGTGCTCGGCGCCGTCGTCGCCGACGTGACGATCGGGAGCCGGATCGGTCGCGCTGCCGTCCTCTGGGGACTCGCGTATGGAACGCTGCCAGACCTCGACATGCTCGCGCTGCCGTGGCTCGACGGTGTCGAACGGCTGCAGTGGCACCGGGGGATCTCGCACTCGATCGTCGGCATCGCGGCGATGACGCCGCTCTTGGCCTTCCCGATCGCGAAGTGGCACGGCGTGGCCCTCGCGAGAGCGATGCTCGCCACGTTCCTGGTCCTCGCGACGCACGTCGTGATCGACGTGTTCACCGCCTACGGCACGCAACTGCTCGAGCCGTTCGCTTCGACGCGCTTCAGCGTGCGGACGATGTTCGTCATCGACCCGCTCTACACGCTGCCGTTGCTGTTCGGCGTCGGCTCAGCGGTGTTCGCCGGTCCGCGTGTGCGTCGTCGATGCATGATCGCAGGCTTGGTCCTGAGCACGCTCTACGCGGCGGCGACCGGCGTCGCGAAGGCCGTCGTCAACGCGCGCTTCGCGACGGCGATCGCGACCGCCGGGCTGCCGTCGCGCGACTGGATCACGCTGCCGACGCCGCTGAACGCCTGGTACTGGCGCTGCCTCGTCCTCGACACGGAAGCCGACGTCGTCTGGTCGGCGTATCTCGCGCTCCGCGACGATCCGGCGTCGATCACGTTCACGCGGATCGAGCGCGGAACGGCGACGTTCCAGGAACTGCCGGACGATCGCGCGGCGACGGCCGCGGTCTGGTTCACCGAGGGCTACTACGCGGTCCGGCGCGACGCCGAACTCGGCACCGTGACGGTCGGCGACCTGCGGCTCGGCGACGCGTCGCTCGGTCGCGTGCCGATCGACCAGCGCGCGCCGTCGGTGTTCCGGTTCGACGTCAGCGACTGCGGACGAACGATGATGATGCGTCCCGGCGACTTCGGCGACGTCGGCGCCGCGCTGCGGTTCCTGTGGACGAAACTGGTCGGCGACTGATCACGCGCGCCGGCTGCTGCGCCAGGCCAGCACGAAGCCGAGCACGGCGATCGCCGCGACCGGAACGGCGATCGCGAGGTCGCGCGCGTCGACGGCGATCCATCCGGCTTCGACGGCGCTGGCCGCGAGGAACCCGATCGACGGACCGAGCAGGAACCCGACGCCGACCAACGCCTCGTGCTTGCCGCCGGCAGCGACCTCGGCGTTGCCGACCGCCATCGCGTAGTACAGCGCCCCCGTGTAGACGATCGCGCAGCCGGCACCGAACGACGCCAGTCCGACGAGCAGCAGCGGCAGTCCGAATGTCGCCGACGCCGGCGCGAGGACCGCGGTCACGAATCCGGCCAGCAGCGCAGCCCCGCCGACGATCGGCATCGTCTTGCTGCCGTGCCAGCCGGGACGGTGCGCGAGCCACCAGAACGTCAACGAACGCGGCAACAGCCAACCGGTCGCGATCATCGCGTGCAGTGCCGCCGGCACGCCGAGCCGCGCGCAGGCGCCGGGCAGCGTCGGCGTCAGCGCGTTCATCAGCAGCGTGTGCAGCGGCAGCAGAATGCGGAACACGGCCAGCAGCTTGCGGCCGGTCACGCGGTCGACGTCGAGCTCGGCGCCGAGCGCGTCGACGTGTGGCGCCGGTTCGCGAGTCAACCACGGCAGCATCGCGAGACTCAGGACGTGCGCGCCGCCGAGCAGCAGGATCGCCAACGCCGGATGCGGCTCGCACAGTGGCGCGATGCCGACGGACGCGACGACCAGCGCCGCGCTCCAGGTCACGTTCCACCGGCCGATCGTCTGCTGCAGATCCGCACCGACGCGGCCGCCACTGACGTAGCTCTCGACGATCGGCCACAGCGCGCCGGATGCCGGCGAGTACAGCGCGACGAGCCACCAGATCGCGGCCGGTGTGCCGGGGAACAGCGACGGCAGCGTCGTGCACGCCGCCAGCAACAGGATCACGCCGGCGAGGATCGCGCGCGTCGACGCGCCGGCACGATGCAGGCGCGTCAGCACCGGACCGGCGGCGAACGCGCCGACGATGTACATCGCGCCGAGCAGCGCACCGAGCGCGTAGTTCGTGCGCTGGTCGAAGCCGTAGCCCTGGCGCGTCACGAAGAAGATGCCGGTCACGACGATCCCCGTGCTCATGCTGTTCAGCGCAGTCAGCACGAACAGCGGCACGGTCGAAGTCTTCGTGGACGACCGCGGCAGTGCGGCCAGCGTTACGGGTTCGGTCATGGACGCGGCGCGCAGCGAGGGGCGCGGATCGAAGCACGCGCGTCGGTCCGCGCCAAGCACGCAGCCTCACG
>JAEYTU010000121.1 GCA_023433825.1 Planctomycetota bacterium | reverse complement strand
GCGCAGCACTTCGCCGACGACGGTCCGCAGATGCGTGTCGGTCGCGACGAGGACGACGTTCGCGACGGCGGTCACGCGTGCGTCTCCGGTCGGGTCACGGCGTGCGCACCGGCCGCGCGGTCGGCGCCGCCGTCGGTTTGCGGAACACCGACGGCTTCACGTAGGTGAACCCGTGCGTCAGGCTCAACAGGCTCTCGGACTCGCCGACGATCAGATGACCGCCGGGCTGGAGGACGTCGAACACGTTCTTCAGCACGCGTTCCTTCGACGGACCGTCGAAGTAGATCATCACGTTCCGCAGGAACACGAGGTCGAACGGGCCGCCGGAGACGCGTTCGAGCAGGTTGTGCGTCGCGAAGCGCGTCAGCTGCGTCAGGCGGCGATCGACGACGTACTCGTCGCCGTCGACGGTGAACCACCGCGCGACGATCGCCGGATCGGTCTGCCCGACGGCGTACGGCCGGTACCGGCCGGCACGTGCTTCGGCGAGCACCTTGTCGTTGATGTCGGTGCCGAGGATCTCGATCCGCATCGAGCCGAGGTCTTGGCCGAGCGTCTCGTGGCAGGCGATCGCGGCCGAGTACGCCTCGGCGCCGGTCGACGCTGCGGCGCTCCAGATCCGGATCACGCGCGGGGCCTTCGTCGCGGCGCGCCGCTCGCGCAGGAACTCTTCGAAGAACTCCCAGTGCCGGCGGCAGCGGAAGAAGTAGGTCTCGTTCGTCGTGACGGCGTTCAGGAACTCCTGTCGCTCGGCCCCGGAGCGATCGCGCTGCACGGCGGTCAGGTAGGCGCGATACGAGTCGAGCTTCAACTCGCGCAGTCGGCGCTTGAGTCGGTTCTGCAGCAGGCTGCGCTTCTCGATCGGATAGTGGATGCCGGCCAAGCGGTAGATCAGCGCCTGGTACTCGGCGAAGTCCGCATCCGACAGTTCTGCTCCGGTCATCGCTGCCTGGCTCTGGTCGCGCCCCTCGCTATCCTGCTCCGCCTCCCGCGGCGGCGGACGGCTCGATTTCGACCGTCCGGACGAGGGTTCTTGAGCATGTCGATCGTCGTCTGGTTCTGGCTCTCGTTCGTCCTGACCGTCGCCGCGATGGGCGGCGCGCTGGCCTCCGGCCTCGCCCGCAACCGACGGCACCATCTGTGGCTCGGCCCGGTCGCGATCGTCTGCCTGGCCGTCGCGATCTACTTCGCCGAGCAACTCGGCGCCGCTCGCGTGTTCCCGCCAGACGAGATGCGGATCCACTTGTGGTTCGCGAAAGCGGGGGGATTGCTCGCGCTGCCCGTCGTCGTGACCGGGCTCCTGCTGCTGCGAATGCCGCGACTGCGCCGCCTGCACCGGTACTGCGTCTATCTGTTCGTCGTCGGTGTGCTGGCGGCGACCGGCACCGGGATCTGGGTCTACACGCTGTCGACGCCGCGGTGAGTCCCAAGTCGACGCGGCGCTGACGCTGCGTCGAACGCTCGGCCGCCGACTCCGGGATCCGGCGGTTCTTGCCGATAGAGGGGCCCATGACCGCAGGCCTCGTCCCGCCGCCGAAAGCTCGCCCGATCCCGACGCCGGCGCCGCTCGCGCCGAGGCACCCTGCGAACGCACCCGCGCGGACGCCGTTCGCGACGCCGAACGCACCGAGCGCGCCGACTGCGCCGGTCGCCGCGCCGGAGTCGAGCAGCGCGACGCCGTCGGCCACCCCGCGGCGCGCCCGCGAACGGTTCCTCCGCGACGTCATGCGCGGCGCCGCCGTGATCCTGCTGCTGCACGCGTTCGTGTTGCAGGTCAGCGTCGTCCGCGGCCATTCGATGGAGCCGTGTCTGAACGACGGCGACCGCCTCGTCGTCGATCGGATCTCGCCGTCGCTGTCGGGCATCGCCCGGTTCGACGTCGTCGTCATGCGTTGCCCGACCGACCCGCAACTCGACTACGTCAAACGGATCGTCGGGCTGCCCGGCGAACGCGTCGCGATTCGCGCCGGCCGCGTCGTCGTCGACGGGCTGCCGATCGCCGACGAACCGCTGGTCCTGCGCGACGACGCCGAGATGGACGAGATCGTCGTCGCCCCCGGCCACTACTTCGTGCTCGGCGACAACCGCGCGATCTCGTGCGACTCACGCGAGTTCGGCGTCGTCCCGGCGGAGAGCGTCCGCGGCAAGGTCCGCGCGCGGTTCTGGCCGCTGACGCGCGCCAGCCTGTTCCACTGACGCGGCTTTCGCGATCATCGCCGCGATGAGCGGCATCCTCGTCGTCGGCGGTCTCAGTGGCATCGGGAAGGCGATCGCAGACGCGCACGGCGACCGCGCGATCGTCTGGTCACGCCGCACCGGCGTCGACGCGACCGACCCGGCGTCGGTCGAACGCGCGGCTGCCGACCTCGAGGCGCGCGACATGGTCCCGTATGCGCTCGTGCACGCCGTCGGCGACTTCGACGAAGTGCCACTGCTCGACGCCGACCTCGCGCACTACCGGTGGATGGTCGAGAGCAACCTGACGAGCGCGTTCGTCGTCGTTCGTGCGCTGGTCCCGCGGATGGTGCGCGCCGGTCGCGGCCGCGTCGTGTTGTTCGCCGCCGCCGGCGCCGAGGACGCGACGGCGAAGACACGTTCGCCGATCTACTTCGCGACCAAGGCCGCGTTGGTCTCGCTCGCGCGTTCGCTCGCCCGCGAGGTCGCGGCGAACGGGATCACGGTCAACGTCGTCGCGCCGGGACTCGTGCGCCACGCGACGAGTCACGCGGCGAGCCAGACGCGGATGACGCCATCCGTGCCCCTCGGCCGCGCCGGCGAGGTCGACGACGTGCTCGGCGCCGTCGCGTATCTGCTGTCCGACGCCGCGAGCTACGTGACCGGCACCGTGCTGACCGTCGACGGCGGGCTGTCGCTAAGGAAGTGACGGCACCGCGTCGGGCGGGCGCGCCTCGCGCTGCACCGGATTGATCAGGTCGCCGAGACCTTCGATCGTCCCGCGCATCCACTGCCCGTCGGCGATCGGGCCGACGCCTTCCGGAGTGCCCATCGCGATCAGATCGCCGGGCCGCAGCGTCGTGTGCCTCGACAGCCACGCGATCGCCGCCGCGATCCCGACGACGAGCAGCGACGTCCGGCTCTGTTGGCGCAGTTCCGAGTCGACCTCGATCCGGATCTCGACGTCGTGCACCTGCGCGAACCCGTCGGCCGGAACGACCCACGGACCGACCGGGCAGAACGTGTCGAACGACTTCGAGCGCAGCCACGGGTACTTCTGCTCGCGGTCTAGGTGCTGCAGCTTCCGCGCGGTCACGTCGTTCAGCACGGTGTAGCCGGCGACGAGGTCTAGGGCGCGCGACTCCGGCACGTACTTCGCGCCGCGCCCGTCGCGATCGTCGAAACCGAGCACGACGCCAAGCTCGATCTCGTGGTCGATCCGCGTCTCGACCCAGTGGGGCAGGATCACCGGATGACCGTCGCCGATCAGCGTGTCGGCGAGCTTGCCGAAGAACATCGGTTCGGTCGGCACCGCGCCGCCCATCTCGGCCGCATGCGCGGCGAAGTTCTTGCCGAGGCACAGGATCTTGCTCGGCCGCAGCACCGGTGGGGCGAACCGCTCTGGCATCGCGATCGGGCGGCCGTTCACGGCGAGCGCGCGCAGCGCCGCCGTCGTCAGTCCGCCCGATGCGAGCCGACGCAGTTCGTCGGCGGGTCCGCAGTCGAAGAACTGCGGCCGTCCGTCGGAGTCCGGCAGCAGCACGCCGAGGCGGCGATCCGGCGCGTCGACGCAAAACCAGGCAGGAGTGGTGGGGAATGTCGTGCGCGGCGGGCGGGGATGGGTCAAGCGTTCACCGGTCCGTGCGGTCGAGGGCGAGCAACGCGTAGATCGTGCACAGCAGCGCGCGGTCCTCCCACCAGCGGCCGTTGCGGTCGTTGACCCAACTGCCGTCGGCGGCCTGGACCGACGTCAGGTGCTTGCGAAGGTCCGCACGCCAGTCGACTTCGACCTTCGCGCCCGACTCGGTCTGCGTCGTCAGCTTGTCGATGCCGGCGATGTCGAGCGCCTGCGCCATGACCATGTACGCGTAGTAGAGGCCTTGGTAGCGCTCCGCCTTCGGTGCGTTCGGCGCCGCGCCGGGGTTCTCGTCGAGCGTCCAATTGCGGCCGATCCAGTCGATCGCGGCCTTGATCCGAACGTCGTCGGGCTTGACGCCGCACAGCGTGTAGGCCTTCAGCAGCGCGTAGGTCATCGAGCCGTAGCTGCGCGGGTACTTGCTGCCATCGGCCAACTCGACGTAGCCGAACGGCGAGTTGCCGGGGTAGTAGGCGGCACCGCCGTCGTCGCCGCTCGTCAGCGTCTGCCACTCGCCGCCTTCGTCGGGGTTGCGCGTGCGCGCCTTGAAGTCGTTCACCTCGCGCAGATTCTGCGTTCGCTGCAGGAACGAGATCGCGGCCGTGTACGCCTCGTGGCCCTTCGGCAACCCGGTGCGGTGCAGTCCTTCGAGCGCGAACTGCAGGTTGCTGAGGTCGCCGCGCTCCGAACTGCCGTAGCCGATCGAACCATAGTCACGATCGCTGCGCGTGAAGCCGCGGTCCTCGGTGTGCTGGATGCCGAGCAGGTACTGCTGCGCGCGCTGCAGGCTCGGTTCGATCTTCGCCTTCGCCTCGGCCGGGCGGTCGGCGTCGGCCGTGAACGCGGCGATGGCGGCCGACGTGACGTAGTTCAGCGTCGTGAAGCCGAACGACCCATCCTCGTTCTGCTGCCCGAGCACCCACGTCAGACCCTTCTCGATCGTCGTCGCCTCCTCCGGCGAACGCAGCGCCCGCGGTTTCGTCTGCAATGCTGCGAGTCCGAGCGCGGTCAGCTCCAGGGTCGGCACCTCGCCGCCGGGCGTCTTGACGTGGAACACGCCGTCCTTCTGGTTGCGGAGCAGGTAGTCGAAGCCCTTCTGTTGCGCCTCGCTCCACGCGCCGGTCGGTGCCGGCGTCGCCTCCGGCGGCGTGCGCTTCGGCTTCGACGCGACCTGCGCCGCGACGAGACGAACGAGCGCGTCGGTCGAGGCGGCGCCGTCGAACTCCCCGTCGGAGCCGAGGACCGGGCCGCGCGCCGTCGCCGTGGCGACGTCCGCGACGAGTTCCTTCAGCGTCTTGCCGGCGGCGACCGCGGCGCGCAGCTCGTCGACGGCGGCTTCGAACGGCAGCGCCTTCGCCTTCTCGCCGAGGCTCTTCCGCGCGGCGTCGAGTTCGGTCGTGAACGCGACCGGGTCGACGATCGACAGTGCCTCGACGACCCACTGCGTCGTCACCGTCGCGTCGTCGCCATTCCCGCCGCGGAACGTGCCGTTCTCCTGCCGATGCGCGATCAAGTGCTTCAGTGCGTTGCGAATCCACGGCCCATCGGTGGTGCCGTACATCCGATGCGAGTGCGCGGCCGCGGTCAGCACCTTCGCGGTGCCGCGGACGGTGCCGTCTCCGAGTGCCCCGGTCGGGGCCTGGCGAGCGCGGAAGGTCCGGATCAGGCCGTCGACGTTGGACTTCCAGTCCTGCGCGTAGGCGGGGACGGCGACGACGAACGACAGACTCAATGCGAGGACGGAGCGATGCATCCAGAGGATCCGTGGGAAGTGGCTGCGAGCGACGGCGCGAAAGTAGGCCCGCCAACGGCCCACGCAATCCTGCGGTTCGGTCGGCCCGCGCCTTCTCGACCGCGCGATCGCCGGTACCCTGGCGCCCCGATTGGTCCGGGCGGATTCGCCCGAACTCAACACCACTGCAAGGACATCCCATGCAACGCCTCGCCCCCCTCGCCGCTCTCGCGGCATGCGCGCTCCCGCTGTGCGCCCAATCCCTCTCGACCACGTTCGCCTCGACC
>JAEYTU010000184.1 GCA_023433825.1 Planctomycetota bacterium | reverse complement strand
CAGGTCCTGCACCGTCGTCCGACCTTCGACGATCGTCATGCCGCGTTCGTCGGTTCGTCCGTAGCGAATGCCGCCGCGAATCCCGCCGCCGGCCAGCAGCGCGCTGAACGCCTGCGGGAAGTGATTGCGTCCGTTGTTGTCGCGCTGAATCTCCGGCGTCCGTCCGAACTCGGTCGCGAGCACGACGAGCGTCTCGTGCAGCAGTCCGCGCGCGTCGAGGTCGGCGAGCAACGCCGCCAGCCCGCGATCGATCGCCGGCGTCTTCTCCTCCAGCGCGTCGAAGTTCTGCACGTGCGTGTCCCAACCGTCGCTGACGACCTCGACGAACCGCACACCGTGTTCGACGAGCCGGCGCGCCAGCAGACAGCCCTGCCCGAATCGGTCGTCGCCGTACGCGGCGCGAATCTCCGGCGGTTCCTGTTCGAGGTCGAACGCGACGAGATCCTCGGAACGCATCAGCCGGACGGCCTCGGCGTACATGTCGGTGTAGGCCTTGACCTGCTGCTGCGGGTGCTGCTTCGCGAACGTGTCGTTCATCCGGCGCAGTCGATCGAGCCGGCGCTGGAACGTCGCCTCGTCGACGCCGGGTGCGCGCGCGCTGTTCGTGAGTCCGCTCGCGGGGTCCCCGATCGGCAACGCCAAGTACTGCGGCGGGAAGTAGCCCGCGCTCGGCAGTCCGGCCGCGCCGCCGACGATGACGTGGCCGGGCATCGTCGGGTTGATCTTGCCGCCGACGCGGTTGACCCACGCGCCGAGGCTCGCGTGTTGGATCGTCCCGCGCAGCTCGTAGCCGGTCCGGACGAAGTACTGCGCCTGCGCGTGCGCGCCCTGCGTCGAGGTCAGCGACGCGACGATCGCGACCTTGTCCATCTGCCGCGCGAGGTGCGGGAAGTACTCACCGAGCATCAAGCCGTCGACGTTCGTCGGGATCGCGCGGACGGGACCTTGGTTCTGCGTTCCCGGCTTCGGATCGAACGTGTCGATCTGCGAGAGCCCGCCGCGCAGGAACAGGTAGATCACGTTGCGTGCGGTGCCGTTCGCGATCGCGGCGGTCGCCGCGGCAGACGAATGCGCCGAATGCGCCGCGGCGGCGACGTTCTGCAGCAGCAGCGGTGCCGCGCCGAGACCGAAGCACGTCTTCGCTGCGCCGGCGACGAATGCGCGACGCGTCGGCGCGTCGGCGGTGCGGGCGATTCGGGAGAAGGTGGACATGCGTGGGCTCCTCAACGTGCGAAGCGGAACTCGTGACTGTTGATCAGGACCCACAGCAGGTCGCGGACTCCGGCCTCGCCTTCCTGCGCGAGGATCGTCGTCCATTCGCCGCGCTCTTCGGGGCGCGGCTCGCGGCTCAGGACGGTCAGGTACGCGGCGCGCACCTTGTCGCCCGGTTGCTTCGCAGTCTCGACGGCGCGACGCAGCACGGCCGACGTGTTGCCGAGGATGCGCTGATCGCAGAAGCCGTTCAGCAGCGTCAACACCTGCGGGACGTTGCCGGTCCGGTCACCGGCGTCGATCGACTCGCGATCCGACTGACCGAACTGCCGCAGCAAGTGCGCCGGCGGAGCGGGCTGTGGAAGGTCACTCGCGCGCGCGACGTCGTTGCCGCCGCCGATTCGGCGGTTCGGCGCACCGATGCCGAGCTGGCGCAACTTCGCCTCCAACTCGGCGACCTTGTCGGCGTCACCGCGGCGGCGCGCGACCGCGAGTTCGCGCTGCAGCGGCCGCGCCTCGCGCATTCGGGCCTCGTTCTGCTCGCGCACCCGCTGCTGTTCCTGCGCACGACGCTCGCGAGCCATCTGTTGGAACTTCTGGGGATCGGTGTAGCGCACGATCTGCGCTTCGACCTCGCGGCTCAGCGTCTCGACGTCGGCGTTCACGATCGACTCGTAGCGTCGATAGACGTCCTCGGCGCGCGCGTCGGCCGGACGCAGCGTCGCGTCGACGTCGCCGACGACCAGCGTCAGCAGCGAGTCCCACATCTGCTCGGCGGTCATCCGCTGCAGCACTGGTCCTTCGAACAGGTACGGCTCGTCAGGCGAAGGCTCCGTCTCCGACGCCGCGCACTGGAACAGGCGCGTGTGCAGCAGGACGCGCTGGAAGGCCTTCACGTCGAAATCGAGTTCGACGATCAGTCGCGCGAGTTCGTCGGCGAGCGCCGGGATCGACGCGACGGTGTCGTCGCGCAGGTCGTCGACAGGCTCGATCAGGCCGAGTCCGAAGATCCGCTTCCACTGCCGATTCGCGGCGACGAGCGCGAAACGCGAGTTGTCGGGCGCGGTCAACCAGTTCGCGAAGACCGTGCGCGAGTCGACGTCGACGCCGACCGGCGGCGGACCGCCGCGCGTCGGTCGCTGCGCGCGTTCGCGGGCGTTGCCCGGCACCTGGACGTCGCCGGCCATCGACACCTCGGGGCCGAACGGCGTGCGCGCGACGACGGCTTCGTTCGGCTTGCGGTCCGTGTACTTGTAGTCGCGCGGCAGTCGCACGAGTCCGGTGCCGGTGCCGGTCAGTCCGACCGAGGCCGGCAACGCGAGCCGACGAATCGCCTGCTGTGCCTGACGACCGTGTTCGGCGAACGCCTGCTGCGCGAGTTCGCGCAGCTTCGCGCCCGACTCGGACGCGTCGAACGCGACGTTGTAGCGAAGCCCACCCTGGAACGCGGCGAGCGCGAAGAAGTCGGTCTGCTTCCACTTGTCGAACGGGTGGTCGTGGCACTGCGCGCACTCCATCCGCGTGCCGGTGAAGACGCGCAGCGTGTTGGCCATGCTGTCCATCGGCATCCCGAGGTCGCGCATCAGGTAGCCGGTCGCGCCGTTGCCGCGTTCGTGTGCCGGTCCGCTCGCGGTCAGCATCGCGCGGACCATGTCGTCGTACGGCGTGTTCTCGGCGATCGACGTCTTCAGCCAGTGCGCGAACGGTTCGCCGGACGTCTGCCGCATCAACTGCGAACGCACACGCAGCAGGTCAGCCCACCAGTTGAACTCGTGACTCGTCCGGCCCGGTGCCTCGAGCAGGCGATCGACGAGTGCGCCGCGCTTGCCGTCGGAGGCGTCGCGCAGGAACGCCTGCGCCTCGTCGGCCGTCGGGATCCGCCCGAGGATCGTCAGGTGGGCGCGGCGCACGAACGTCGCGTCGTCGACGAGCGCGTTCGGCTGGCGGCCGTGGGCGGCGAGCGCCGCCGCGACCAACGTGTCGATCCGCTTCGCGCGGGCACGGACGTCGGCCCGCGTCGGGTCGCCGGGATCGCTGGCATCACCGAGCGACGGGGCGAGCAACGAGAACGGCAAGAACGCGGTCAGCGCCAATGCAGCGCGACTACGGGACGACCAGCTTCGCGTCTTTCGCATGTTCGAGAGACTCGTGCGCTCGGGCAGACGGGATCGCCTGCCAACCGGAGGCGGGAGTATCGGCCCCTGGCGGCGGAACGGGTCCCCCGACCTGTCTCGATCCTGTCGAAAGATGACCGGGGCACGCGCGTCGCACAGGAGCCGTAGACGCTGTCCGCGTTTCGCGGACGCGCCGACCGCTCGGTGTGGTGGGCGGTCTCGCGCGCGATCGCGCCGTTCCCGCCGAGTTCGCGTCACGAACTCGGCGGTCGGCTGCGGAGGCGCGTCTCAGTCGAGACGCGTGACGATGCCGCCGGTCCAGATGCTCGGCGCGCGCATCGATCCAGCGGAGAGGCGGTAGCCGTAGACGCGCGTGACCGGCGCCGGGGCCGTGGCCGGATCGGCGGGGATCACGTTCGAGCGGCCGTTCGACAGCGCGAGCTGCAGACCCGGCAGACCACCGTCGACGGCGACCGCTTGCGAGTAGATCGTCGCGCCGATGACGCCCGGCGAGTGCGCGATCGTGCCGACGTTGAACCCCGGAACGGCGCCGCTCGCGTCACTGATCCCCATCGGGACCTGCAACGTCGGCATCGTGCGCAGACCAGCGCAAAGACCCGGCAGTGAGAGGTTCGGGTCCGTCGCGCCGATCAGCAGCAGGACGGGGACCGTCGCCGGCGCGTTCGTCACGCCGTACTCGAAGTTGAAGCTCGTCGCGACGTTCGTGATCGTCGCCGTCAGCGCCATCGGCGCGAGCTGGCCCGTCGCAACGCATCCGGTGCCGAGAACAGTTCCGGCGTTGCGGCTGCCGGTGCTGCCGGCGGTCGCCTGGAAGTCGTTGCCGTAGGTCGCCGCTGCCGTGTTGTTCCACGTCTTGACCTGCCACAGGTACGGATCCTGCGCGAGGTACACCCACGGCGTGTCGAGTTGGAGGACGAGGTCGAACGGCGCGGGCTGCGTCGTCGGTTGCTGCGTCCAGTCCGGCAGGTTGACGGACTTGCGCGTGAACGCGGTCAGCGGCGTGCCGCGGAAGTTCGCGCCGTAGAGCGTCGAGATCGCGCCGGGCTTCACCGCGTTCGACAGCACGACTTCGATGTCCATCGTGCGCGCGGCGTACGAGGTGTTGGCAGCGGCGGCGCTGTCGCGTCGCCACGCGATCCGTTGCACGACACCTGCCGTTCCACCGACGCTCGTCTCGTCGAGCTGCTGGAACGTCATGTCGTTGTATTGGAAGAGGATGTAGTCGTGGATCGAGCTGCCTTCGGTGGTCAGCAGACCAGCGGGGCTCGTGAACGCGTTCTGCGCGACGACCGATCCGGTGAGTAGGAGTAGGGGAAGCAGTGTCTTGGTCATGGCTCTCTCGTCGTGGTGCGCCGGTCTGAGCCGGCCGTATCGGGAGGGGCGAGGCATCTTGCGAGGCCTGCCAGGGGTGTCAATCTGGGCCGCCGACGCGCGTTCGCCGTTCCGGCGAGATTCCCGACGCGACCCGGCGTGGGGCGCGTCGGCGACGCCGCGCCGACGACGGCGCGACGTTCGTCAGCAGCGGTCGATCAGTCGAAACGCGTGACGATGCCGCCGGTCCACGAGCTCGGGGCACGCACCGAGGTCGGCGAGATCCGGTACCCATAGACGCGGGTGACCGGGTTCAGCACCGGGTCGGCCGGGAACACGTTCGAGCGACCGTTGCTGAGCGAGACCGGCAGTTCGTTCGCCGCGCGACCGGTGTCGAGCGCGACGGCTTGCGAGAACAACGTCGCGCCGATCGCCGGAGCGGAGTAGCGGATGTTGTCGACGATGAAGTTGCTGATCGTGCCCGCGGCAGACGAGACACCGAGCGGGACCTGCAGCGTCGGCTGCGCGATCAGCGTGGTGCACAGGCCTGGGATCGTCAGGTTCGAGTTCGCCGCGGCGATGAACAGGACGACCGGCTGCGTCGCCGGTGCGCGCAGCACGCCGTAGGTGAAGCGGAACTTCTGCGTGTTGTTGAAGATCGACGCCGTCAGCGCCATCGCGGTGGTCTGGCCGGTCGAGATGCAGCCGGTTCCGACGATCGAGCCGGAGTTCGTCGCACCGGTCGTGCCGGTCGTGCTCTGGAAGTCGTTGCCGTAGTTCGCGGCGCTCGTGTTGTTCCACGTGCGGACTTCGTAGAGGTACGGGTTCAGGCCGGTGTAGACCCACGGCGAGTCGAGCTGCAGGACCAGATCGAACGGCGCCGGGGCGGCGGCCGGCGGCTGCGTCCAATCCGGCAGGTTGACCGAACGACGCGCGAACGCCGTGACCGGGGCGCCGACGTAGTTGTCGGCGTACACGGTCGAGATCGTGCCGGGCTTGACGGCCGTCGCGAGGACGATCTCAACGTCCATCGTGCGCGCCGTGTAGGCGGTGTTGGCAGCGGCGACGCCGTCGCGGCGCCAAGCGATGCGCTGGAACACGAGCGGACCCTGGCCAACGCTCGTCTCGTCGAGCTGCTGGTAGGTCATCTCGTCGTAGCGCCAGAGGATGTAGTCGTGGCTGCTGGAACCTTCGGTGGTCAGCAAACCGGCGGGGCTGGTGATGGCGCTCTGGGCGGCGATGCCGCTGGCGAGCAAGAGGAGCGGCAGGAGCTTCGTTGTCATGTCTCTCTCGGAGTCTCTCTCGGAGTGTCTGTCTCGAAGGCGTGCGCCCGTGGTCGGGCGATCGGCAGAAGGCGACGGATCGTGGGTGATGTACCGAAACTGTCAACGGGGCCTGGGTGATCCCCTACTGCAGGATTGCCGGTAAACGCCGCAACTTGCCCATCCCATCGACACACGCGAGCGTCGTCGTGCCTTCGGCGACGGCGATGTCGTCGGTGGCACGACGCACCGCGTAGCTCAGCGTGATCGCGACGCGCCGGCGCTCCGCGACGCGCGTCTGGACGACGAGCAGGTCGTCGTAGGTCGTCGGCGCGAGGTAACGCACCTGGAGCGCGACGACCTGCAGGAAGACGCCCCCCTCCTCCATCGCGCGATAGGTCTGCCCGAGCGCGCGCAGCCATTCGGTCCGCGCCTCCTCGAACCACGCGACATAGCTGCCGTGGTGCGAGACGCCCATCCGATCGGTCTCGCAGTAACGGACGCGGAGTCGGTGCTCGTGGACGAAGTCGATCGGTCGGTCACTGCTCGTCGTCATCGTTTCTCTCCTGCAGCCGCGAGGCGCGACTGTGCGAGATCCTCGGCGAGCACCTCCGGCGGAATGCGCTCCCGACGCGAACGGTCGAGCAGCACGCCGATCCGTTCGCCGATCGCGTCGACGCGCGCGTCGAGACGCGGGTCGTCGCCGCGCATTCCTTCGAACTGGCGCGACACGCCGACGATCAGCGCGCCGGCGTTGACGACGTAGTCGGGCGCGTAGAGGACGCCGGCGTCGAACAGCGCGCGGCCGTGGCGCGGCTGCGCGAGAACGTTGTTGGCGGCGCCGGCGATCGCTCGGCAGCGAAGGCGCGGAATCGTCGTGTCGTCGACGACGGCACCGAGTGCGCACGGCGCGAAGACGTCGCACGGTTCGTCGAGCGCGACGTCGGCGTCGATCATGCGCGCGCCGGTCGCCGCAGCGACGGCCTCGGCGCGCCGAGAGTCCGCATCGCAGACGACGACGCGTGCTCCCGCGGCCGCGAGCCGCCGCGCGAGCGGTGCACCGACGCCCCCGACTCCCTGCACGACGACCGTCGCACCGCCGATCTCGCACGACAGCCGGGCGAGAACGGCGCGGATCCCCGCGGCGACGCCTTGGGCCGTCCGTTCGCCGGCCTCGATCGCGTGTCCGTCGGCGACGCGGCTCGTCCGAGTCGCGACGACGGCGAGGTCGTCGGACGTCGTGCCGACGTCGGGGCCCGTGAAGAAGCGCCCGCCGAGTGACTCGACGAGCTCGCCCATCGCTCGATAGGCGTCGTCGCGCGGCAGGTTCGGAACGTCGAGGATGACGGCCTTGCCGCCCCCCGCAGCGAGCCCCGCGACGGCGCACTTGCGTGTCATCGCGCGCGCGAGCGCGACGACGTCGGCGACTGCGGCGGCCGTCGACGGATAACGGTGACGACGGATCCCGCCGATCGCCGGCCCGAGCCGCGTGTCGTCGATGCAGACCGCGAGGAACAGCCCGCGCGCCGGATCCTCGCGGACCTCCAGGGCTTCGACCGCTTCGAACGTGCGCATGCGCCGGATGCTAGCCACGCGCCGGAATCGGCACGCCTTTGCAAAACCGCGGGAAGGAACCGACCCTTTCGGCCTCCAAGCCCCCTCGCTCGTCACCTCGGTGGAAACAGTGCTGAAC
>JAEYTU010000049.1 GCA_023433825.1 Planctomycetota bacterium | reverse complement strand
GCGCAGCAGCATCGGCACCGGGCTCGACGGCTCGGCCTTCCGGTACCAGTCGCAGATCCGATCGATCGCGCGGACGACGTCTTCGCGGGATTGGATGCCGTCGGCGTTGCGCGGTGGGACGGCTGCTCCGGTGCCACCCGATTGGGGTCCGCCGCCGGAGATCGCGCCGCCTGGCGCGGGGGCCGCGCCGGACGCCACGCCCGCGCGTTCCATCCAGCGCTGATGCGCGGCGAGCATCGTCTTCGTCAGTGCCGTGAACGGCGTCAGGTCGACGGCGCGACCGCGGCCGGCCTTCTCGGTCAGTGCGACGTCGATCTGCTCGGCCAGCGTCGCGAGTTCGGTCAGCACGTTCGACGTCGCGAGCAGCGTCTCCGCGGCGCCCTCCTGGCGCAGCGCGGCATAGGCGGCCTCGATCGCAGCCGGCTTCGGCGCGTCGACACCGGCCGGCACGGCGACCGTGCCTTCGGCGAACTCCATCTCGCGCAGCGAGAACTTGCCGACGACGCGGGCCTCGACGAGCGGCGTCTCGCGGAGCGGCTTCAACATGTCGGACGGCGAGACGAGCCGCGCGACGAGATTGACGCGAAACGTCGGGTCATTGCCGTCGTCGGCGTCGAGCTTCGGGTGCACGTGCGGCCAATGCCGCTCGATCAATCCGTGGATCAGTCGGAGTCCGTCGCGCAGGCCGGTCAATCCGTGTCCGAGACCCCCGCGAGCGACGAGCCAGGCAATCCGCAGATCGCGCGTCCGCGCCGCCAGCGCGAGCGCCTTCGCATGCACGGCGCGCCAATCCGGCGGCTCGGCCGGGAGCACCGAATTGCCCATTTGGCGCTCGGGAACGCCCTCAGCGCTCTTCTCCAGCTCCAGGTATGCGGCGTCGTACTCGAGGTTCTCGCCGGCAGGATCCGGCGCGAGCGGTGTCAGCAGTGCGTCGACGTCGACGGTCATGGGTTCGGCTTCCAGCGCATGCGTTCGATGGCAGCGCAGGAAGTCGCGGGATCATGCCGATGACCCGCAATCCCGGCGAATGGAAAACCCATCGCGGCCCGCGATCGGCCGCAGCCCAGGGCCTTCGCGCTACGCGCAAAGGCCGACATCGCGAGCCGCGATGGGACATTGCTCACTGGGGCCTACCGTGCCGCTGGCTGCGCCGTCGGCAAACGGCCAACGCCGATGAACGAACTCCGAGGACTGTTACGAGACGCACGGGATCGCAGCCCTCCCGGCCCAGAGGCGCGAGACGTTCAGCCGCGCTTCGCCAATACCTTCACGTAGAGCTCCGACGGTGCGTGCGCGAAGTACCGGAACAGCGCCGGGCACAGCCATCCCTCGAGCCCGAGCGCATCGCAGCGGTACCAGTTGCCACCGCGGTCCGCGCGCAGCCATTCGAATGCGGCCGACGCGCCGGGGAACGGGCCGGCCGAGAACAGCAGCGTGAAGCCGGAGTCGGCGTCTTCGAGCGACGCGGTCAGTGCGTCGAGGATCACGTCGGCGCCGGAGACGAACGGTTCCTGCACGAGGCCGACGCGCGGGTCGTCGAACACCCACAGTCCTTCGTAGCGGTACGGGTGAATGGCGATCA
Source organism: Planctomycetota bacterium (assembly GCA_023433825.1). Classification (GTDB taxonomy): domain Bacteria; phylum Planctomycetota; class UBA1135; order UBA1135; family UBA2386; genus JAEYTU01. The sequence goes on along the minus strand of JAEYTU010000049.1, from coordinate 1,254 downwards.
GCGCGTTCGCCGGTGCGGCTTCCGCGTCGGATGCGAGCAGGCCACGCACCTCGCCGCCGCCGACGGCGACCGTCGGGGCAGAAGCACCCGGCAGATGGCACTGCCAACCTTCGTATCCGGACGAGTCGTGGAACACGTCGACGCGGATTCCCTCGCCGAAGTCGAGTGTCAGGTCGCCACAGTCGCCGATCGTCGCGGCGACGACGCGTCGTCCGGCGAGACGCGCGGTCACGCGCGCACACCCGTCGACCGTCGCCGGCAGTCCGAACCGGTGACCTTCGTCCGACGCGCCGAACTCGATCCGTGCAGCGACGACGAGGCGCCACGGGCAACTGACGGTCAGCGCGGCGCCACCTTCGAAGCCGAAATGCCACGTCTCAGAGTCGGAGTCGGACCCGATCGACGCGAACGTGAGACCGTGGAGTGCAGCGAGGGAACGCGGCGTCGGGCGCACGTCAGATCGGCGTGGGTGTTGCGGCGTCGATCTCCGCGCGCACGCGGCGCCGACCCGATGCAATCGCGACGACGACGTAGGCCAGACACATCAGGCCGCAGAGCAGCGACCCAACCAGTGGCACGAGCACGAACGGGAGGACGACGATCCCTTGCACGGAGGTCAGGACGGCCAACGCAACCGAGGCGCCGGAGGCGACGAGCAGGAACGCCGCGACGACGAGCGCAAAGTGCGCGAGTCCGAGAATCGCGACGCCCATGGCTTCGTTCGGACCTTCGACATCGAACGAAATCACGACCATTGCGACGGCGAGCAGCATCGACACCATGTAGGCGAGCGCATACGCGACATCGCGAACCGCACGCCCGACGGTCGGGCGCACGTCATCACGTTGGAACCGGCGCAGTCGTTCAGTGGCTCGCATGGCAAGGAATCCCGCAGCAGAAGGGCGGGATCCTATCGCCATCACGACGCCGCCGGGCGGCGCCCTACTTCGCCCGAGCGAGCAGTTGCAGCATCTCCTGCTGCGTCCGCGCCGACAGGATCGGGTCGAACGCCGCGACGGCATCGCGGACACGCGCGGCCGGCGTGCCGCGTCCGTGCGCGAGGTCGTAGGCCGCGTCCTGGTCACGTTCGGGCCACAGCACCGGCTCCAGGTACCGCTCGGACGGCGCGTCGAACAACAGACGCAACCGACCGCGGCGCTCGCCGTCGGGCACGGTCCACGCGACCAACGTCGGATGTGCGCCGCGCGGCACGAACCGGCGCACGAACGCGCACCAGAACCCGACGTCGTGCGT
>JAEYTU010000043.1 GCA_023433825.1 Planctomycetota bacterium | reverse complement strand
TGGACGACGAGGTCGCCACGGGACGCGGGACGCTGGTGGACGACGAAGCTCTGGGCGACGCCCTCGGGCTTGACGTCGTAGACCTCGGTGACGGTCTCGTAGTCGTATCGGTACTGCCAGTCGGTGTGGCTGTGGCGCGGGGTCACGCCAGGCGCGAACAGGTCGGCGCCGCCGACGGTCACGCGTTCGGTGTGCCACCGCAGCGGCAGGTTCTCGGGGTAGCGCTCGCCGAGCACCGGATAGAAGGCGTAGCCGTCGTGGAACGAGACCTTGTAGGTCGGTCCGGCCGCCCAGGTGCCGTACGCGCCGCCGACCGGGTCGGCGTCCTGTGTCCCGATCGGGATCCGCACGTCGTGCAGGCCGATGTCCTGCGGGACGGAGACGAGGTCCGGCTTCTGCGCCAGGACCGGAAACGAGGTGGCGGCTGCGAGGGCAGCCGCGAAGCGAAAGGAAGGTTTCATGGTTGCTCGATCAGGAGTCTGACTTGGGTGTCCGGACCCGAACGCGCGCACGGTTCGATCCATGCCGTGGGCCGGACGACGACGAGAGTGCGAGGACGGGTGCGGACCGAACCTTCGTCTTCGTGAATTTCCGAAACGCACGAAACCGCCGACGTTCGCGCGCGGCGAACGTCGGCGGTCGGGTCGGTTGCGGCGCGGACGAGCCCGGCGGGCGGGCCGTCCGACAGCCATGCGCGCTTCAGCGGATCTGCGTCCGCAGGCCGCGCGTCGTCTGCAACTTCAGCGGGTTGGCGAGCGCCGGGTTCGCGTAGACCCACTGGAAGTAGATGTCGCCGACGACGACCGGGGCGTCCGGCAGCGGGAAGCTGAAGCCGGCGGCGCCGGAGCCGTTCGTCGTCGTTCCGAGCGAGGTCAGGAACAGACCCGGGGTCGTGTCGACGTTCAGGAAGCAGCCGGCTGGCATGCCGATCACGTTCAGCGGCAGGTTCGCCGAGTTGCCGGCGATCAGCAGCGCTGCGGCCTGCAGGACCGGAGCACCGGTCAACTGCACACGGAAGAACTCGAAACCGGCGTGCGGGATCGTCGGGCCGCTGCCGGTCGAGTTCGCGACGCCGATGACGCCGGTGCCGCAGCCAGTCCCGTAGAGCGTGTTCGCCGAAGCGCCGTACTGCAGGCGGACCGCGTAGAGCGGGGCGCCGACCTCGGTCGTGGCGAACGTGATCTGGAACTCACGTGCGTCGTTGTTGAACGTGACCGCCGGGTAGCGGCCGGAGTAGGTCCGACTCGAGTACGCCGTGGCCTGTTCGACCGTGCCGCCGGTGTAGCCGACGCGCTCGGCGATGACCGTGTTGTTGCCACCGGACGACTGCTGGTAGGTGATGACCCAGTGCGAGTCGTCGTTCGTGTCGTAGGCGATGTTGCCGGTCGACAGCAGCGCGGAGCCACCGATCGAACCCTGCGCCGTGCGGCGCTGCAGCTTCGTCGGCGCGGTGCCCGAAGCGCCGGTCCAGTTGAACCGCTCGACCTGCATCGCCGTCCCGGTGCTGCCCGAGTACTTGGTGCCGAGGTTCTGGCGCTGCGCGAACGTCGCCATGTAGCGACCATTGCTGCCCTCGACGCGTGGCGTCAGTGCGTGATCCGAGTCGCTGGCGGCGCCGAGGAAGTTCGTGCCGAGGCGCGTCCCGGTGTTGCTGATGCGCGTGATCGTGATGTCCCAGTCGTCGTTCGCGATCGTGTTGTTGAACTCCTGGTAGGCGACGATCCAGCTGTCGGTGCCGCCGCCGGAGACCTGATTGATCGCCGGGAACTCACGGTCGAACGTCGCACCGACGGCCGAGGGGTCGATTCGGAATGCCGTCCCGTAGGTCTCGGCCGCAGCGTTGATCAGGTACCCGAACACCTCGGTGTTGGCCGTGTTCGCGTTCGTCGCCGTGATGTCGGCTTGGAACACCATCAGCGCGTTGTTGCCGCTCGAGAACGACTCGGTGCCGCCGACGTCGGGCAGTCGCGCCGTGTCGTAGCCGGCGGGCAGCGACGGGAAGGTCACGGTGTTGACGACCGCGGTGGATCCGCTCGGCGAGAACAGGAACCGCACGGCCGAGACCGACTGCGAGGGAAACGTGCGTTGGATGCAGGTGATCCACTTGTTGGCGCCACCGACGAACGCGACTTGCGGGTAGAGCGTGCTCCAGCTCGCCGTGATGTCGCTGTAGATGTTCGTCACGCCGCCGAACGTGTCGTTGCAGACGAGGACGAAGCAGTCGTAATCGCTGCCGGCGCTGACGCGCGACCAGGCGATCATGACCTGATTGCTCTCGTCGTCGCGACCGATCTCCGGATGGAAGACCGGCGAATCGGACAACGACAGATTGATCGCGACGCGGGCCGTCAGCGGGTCGACGGTCAGCGGGAACGCGGCCTCGTCGGCGTAGTGCGCGGCGAGGGTCAGTTGCACGCGCTCACCGTCGTAGCTGGTCTGCATCGGGAAGCGGCGGCCGTGGGCGTCGATGCCGTAGGCCTCGCTGTAGTTCAGGATCGGGTTGCCGGCCTCGTCGTGGAACGTCAGCGCGGCGTGCTGCATCGCGACGGCGGCGGCGCGCAGCTTGGTCGTCATCCGACCGTGGACGACGAGGTCGCCACGGGACGCGGGACGCTGGTGGACGACGAAGCTCTGGGCGACGCCCTCGGGCTTGACGTCGTAGACCTCGGTGACGGTCTCGTAGTCGTAGCGGTACTGCCAGTCGGTGTGGCTGTGACGCGGGGTCACGCCGGGCGCGAACAGATCGGCGCCGCCGACGGTCACGCGTTCGGTCTGCCAGCGCAGCGGCAGGTTCTCGGGGTAGCGCTCGCCGAGCACCGGATAGAAGGCGTAGCCGTCGTGGAACGAGACCTTGTAGGTCGGGCCGGCGGCCCACGTGCCGTAGGCGCCGCCGATCGGGTCGGTCGACTGCGTGCCGATCGGGATGCGGACGTCCTGCACGTTCATCTGCGAAGCAGCGTCAGGAGTGACTGGGACCCCAGGCCCTTGGGCGAGGAGCGGGACGGACAGGGCCGCCGCGAGGGCGGCGAAGCGCGGATGGGCATTCATGGTTCGGTGTTTCCTCGGCCGGACATCGGCCTTCGTCCGGCGCGCGTGCTTCGGGCGAAGACCCGATGCGTGCCGGCACCACCGAGAGCGCAGTCGCCGCGAACGACCGCACCCGAGAACTCGAGAAAACTTCGAACGGCCGCAGCCGCTCGCCGGTCAGTCGGTGCTGCCGCCGATCCAGTCGTGGTGGAACCACTTGCCCGGCGGCTGGTCGACGCGCTCGAACGTGTGGGCGCCGAAGTAGTCGCGCTGCGCCTGCGTCAGGTTCTGCGGTAGGCGCGCGCGGCGGACGCTGTCGAACCACGCGAGGCTGGCGCCCATCGCCAGCATCGGCACGCCGGCAGCCGCACCGACGGCGACGATGCGCCGCCACGACGCCTGCGCCTTCACGACGAAACCGCCGAGTTCGGGGTCGAGCAGCAGGTTCGGAAGCTGCGGGTCCTTGCGATAGGCGTCCTTGATCCGATCGAGGAATCGCGCGCGGATGATGCAGCCGCCCTTCCAGATCCGTGCGATCTCGTCGAGCGTCAGGTCCCAGCCGTTCTGTCGCGACGCGGTCTGCAGCAGGTCCATCCCCTGCGCGTACGAACAGATCTTGCTCGCGTAGAGCGCGTCGTGCAGCGCGTCGAGCAGCGAGGCGTCCTTCGCGAACGGCGGCGGTCCGGACAGGACGTGGCTCGCGGAGACCCGGGCTTCCTTGCGCGCCGACAGCATGCGCGCCTCGACGGCAGCGTGGATCGTCGGCAGCGGAACGCCGAGCTCGAGCGCGATCTCGCTGGTCCACTTGCCAGTGCCCTTCTGGCCGGCGCGGTCCTCGATGACGGCGACCATCGGCGTCTTCGTCTGCGGATCGACTTCGCGCAGGATCGCGCCGGTGATCTCGATCAGGAACGACTCCAGCAGACCGCCGTTCCAACGGTCGAACACGTCGGCCATCGCCGCAGGTTCCAAACCGAGCGCGTGCTCCATCAGGTCGTAGCACTCGGCGATCAGCTGCATGTCGCCGTACTCGATCCCGTTGTGGACCATCTTGACGAAGTGCCCCGACGCGCCCGGACCGATGTGCGTCACGCACGGCCCGTCGTCGACCTGAGCCGCGATCTTCTTCAGGATCGGCGCGAGCAACGCGTAGGCGTCGGCCGGGCCGCCGGGCATCAAGCTCGGGCCCTTCAATGCTCCCTCCTCGCCGCCGCTGACGCCCATTCCGACGAACTGGAGCCCGTGTGCGGCGATCTCCAGCGCGCGTCGCTCGGTGTCGCGCGGGTGCGAGTTCCCGCCGTCGACGATCAAGTCGCCCGGCTCCAGGTGGGGGATCAACGTCGCGATCGTGTCGTCGACCGGCGTGCCGGCCTTGACCATCAGCAGCACGCGGCGCGGCTTCGCGAGGCTCTTGACGAACTGCTCGACGCTGGTCGCGCCGAACACCGGTTCGCCGCGCACGCGCCGCTCGACGAACTCGGTGACCTTGTCGACCGTGCGGT
>JAEYTU010000034.1 GCA_023433825.1 Planctomycetota bacterium | reverse complement strand
ATGGCGGCCGGCGCGCGCTTCCTGGTCTCGCCGGTCACCGATCCGCAGGTGATCACCTTCTGCCGCCAGCACGACCTGGTGTCGGTGCCGGGCACGTTCACGCCGACCGAGATGATGACCGCGCACCGCGCCGGCGCCGACATCGTCAAGCTGTTCCCCGGCCCGGCGAACGGGCCCGAGTATCTGAAGGCGTGCTTGGGGCCGTTGCCGTTCCTCAAGATCTTCCCGACGAGTGGCGTGACCGAGGCGAACGTCGCCGCCTATCTCGCCGCGGGCGCGTTCGGCGTCGGTTTCGTCGGCAACCTGTTCGACGCCGGCGACCTCGCCGCGCGGCGGTTCGACGCGGTCCGTGCGCGCGCCGCGCGCTATCGCGAACTGGTCCGCGCGGCGACGACCGCGATCGAGCTCGAGAAGATCCACGGGCGTTCGCCGTCGAGCCACGCTTCGACGCGGTAGACGCCCGGCGGCGGCGCGCGCAGCGTCAACGATCGGCCGGTCGACGTCGCGACGACGTTGCCGTTCGCGATCAGGTCGATCCGAGCATCGGCCGGCGTGCGGACGTGCAGCACGAGGTCGGACGCGGCCTCGACCTCGTCGCCAAGCATGTGGACACGGCCGCCGGCGACCGCGCGGAAGTCGAAGCCGGTGCCGTCGCGAAACAGGTCGAACACGACGTAGCAGCGCCCACGTCGCAGCCCTTCGACGAGCGCGTCCTGCGTCAGTTCCGGCATCAGGACGTGCGTCGTCAGGACCCGGAACAGCTCCTCGTAGGTCCCCATCGTCGAGATCAGCAGATCGACGTTCTGGTGTGCGTCGTTGCCGCCGATCGGCGGGAAGCGACCGCGCCGAGCGAGCTGGCGGTCGAACGCCGCGAACACGGCGTCGTCGCGATCGAGCATCGCCGCGAAGAACGTCCGGAACGACGTGAACAGCGCGCGCGCGAGCACCGCGCCCTTCGGTGCCGCCGTGGCCGCCGCGTGAAGGTTCAGGATCTCGATCCCGTCGAGCCCTGGCTCGTCGAACGCCTCGAACCGTTCGGCGTGGCCGATGAACGCGAGCCCACCTTGTCGGTGAATATCGGCGATGACCTCGGTGATCGTCGGCCGCGGCCGGACGTAGTGGCGCAGCGGGAACGCGAGCAGCGTTCCACCGGCCGTCCGCATCTCGGCGCCGACGACGAACAGCGTCCTGCCGACCATGCCGCGCGTGCCGCGCGAGACCGAATGCGGCGTCTGATGGTCGGTCATGACCAGGAAGTCGAGGCCGACGGCTTCGGCGGCGCGCGCGATCTCGGGGATCGTTCCCTTCGAATCGTGCGACAGGAACGAATGGCAGTGGATGACGCCCTTCCAGTCGAACAGGTCGGTGCCTTCGACCGGTCGCGGCGCATAGGGCACGAACCCGTCGGCCGGCCCGCCGACGGTCGTGAACAGCGCGCAACCGCTGGCGACGCTGCCGCCGCAGGCGAGAGTCAGAATCGCGAGCGCACGGGCGAATCTGCGTCGGTTGAACGTCACGTGCGGCGAAGGCTACACTCCCGCCCCTTTTCGTCGACCCAGAGACACTGCGTCGACTCACGAGCAGCATGCAGCGCGCCGCCCTCGATCTACGGAAAGGCGACCTCGTCGGACACGAAGGTCGCATGTGCACCGTCATCCACTGGAACATCCTGCGCAACGACCGACGGTTGTTCGTGCAGATGAAGCTGAAGGACCTTCAGACCGGTCGAGTCACCGAGTTGAAGGAGCACGGCGACTCGAAGTACGAGGTCCTCGACAGCGAGACGCTCGAGCTGACGCACTCGTACCGCGACGGCGAGGAAGAGGTGTTCTTCGACCCGAACGGCAACGAAGTGCGCTGCATGCACGCCGCCGCCGAAGACGCGCTGCTGTGGGAAGCCGACAGCTACCAAGGCTTCTACGTCAACGGACAGCTCGTCACGATCAGCACGCCTGCGACCGTCGTCGGCGTCGTCGCCGACACGACCCCGCCGATGCGCGGTGGCGGTGGCTCCGGGTTGAAGGACGCCGTGCTGACGAATGGCGTCAAGGTGCGCGTCGGCCTGCTGACCGACGTCGGCGACAAGGTTCGCCTCGATCCCGAGACGTTGGAGTTCAAGGAACGCGTCAGCTGACGCCGAGGTCGGCCGCGAGCCGGTCCGCCAGATCGCGCACGACGGCCGGCAAGCCCGACGCCGACGCGATCCGTCGCTGACGTTCGTAGGCCGGTTCGCCGTCGAGTCGTCCGCGGAGCGACGCCAAGCGCGGTGCGCAGCCGAGTTCCTCGGCGAACTCGGCGAGGTCGTCGAGCTCCCGCCGGATCAGCGTCCGTGCGTCGATCGTTCCGCCTGCTTCGTCGACGACGAACGAGCACGCGAGTCCGTGGCGCATCGCGCGCCACTTGTTCTCGCGCTTGACCCACTCGACCGGTTGCGGCAGCGGATCGCCGGACGCGATTCGGCGGTCGATCCGCGCGACGAGGCACTGCACGACGGCGACCAGTTCGAGCGTCTCGGTCAACGTCGCCGGCGAGTCGAGCAACCGGATCTCGATCGTCCCGAAGTCGGGATGCGGACGGACGTCCCACCAGAGGTCCTTGATCGACGCGATCGACCCGGAGCGGACGAGCGCGTCGAACAGACGTTCGAACGACGCCCAGTCGTCGTAGCGCAGCGGACGCCCGGCGGTCGGCATCGCCTCGAAGATCGTCGATCGGGACGACGCGAGCCCGGTGTCGTTCCCCTGCCAGAACGGCGACGACGCCGACAGCGCGAGCAGCCAAGGCAGCGCGTCACCGAGTCCGTGGATCGTCGAAACGGCGTGGTCCCCGTCGCGGCGTCCGACGTGGACGTGCACGCCGAAGATCGACAGGCGCTGCGCGATCCAACGATTGCGATCGAGCAATTGCCGATAGCGCGCATCCGGATAGACGAGTCGGTCGACGTACCGCGCGAACGGATGCGACCCGGCCGTCGCGAGCACGACGCCGAGTTCCGCGCAGACGCCGTGCAGTCGAACGAGGTTCGGCCGAAGGTCGCGTTCGGCGTCGTCGACCGACGCGCAGACGTCCGAACAGACCTCGATCATCGACTGGAAGATCTCGGGCTTGACGCGGCCGTTCGAGGCCCCGTAGCGCGCGAGCACGGCCGGCGACACCGGCGTCAGGTCCAGACTCGTGGCGTCGACGAGTTGGAACTCCATTTCGACGCCGAGGGAGGCGCGCTGCGAGGATCGGAACGGGAACGGCATCGGGACCGCGCATCCGAACACGGTCGGATGACCCTGTCCAGACAAGGTGACCTTCACGGAACGCCGATCGACGCCTCCGTCGCGCGATCGCGCTCGCGGAATCGCTGCAGTCCCGACTGCAGCGTCGCGCGCGCGCGATGCAGGCGCGAGCGCACGGTCCCGATCGGCATCGCCGTCCGCTGCGCGATTCGGTCGTAGTCGAGTCCCGCATCGCGCCCGTCGACGACGGCGCGCTGTGGCGGCGGCAGCGCAGCGAGCGCGGCGTCGTAGGCATCCGCTAGTTCGTGTGCGATCGCGTGCACGAGCGGATCCTCGTGCGCGTGACGACAGGCGTCGGTGCAGGCGAGTTCGCGTCGCAGTGCGCGGCGGCGCGTGCGACGCAGATGCAGACTGCGGTGGACGACCGTGCGGACGAGCCACGCGCGAAGGTCGACGGCCGGCATGCCGTGCTGCCACAGCGTGACGAGCGTTTCCTGCAGCGCATCGGCGGCGAGATCGGGACAGCGGAGGATCCGGCGCGCCGCCTGCGCCATCCGATCGAGATGGGGATCGACGAGCGCGGCGAACGCCGCGGTGTCGGAGGAGGAGCCACTGTTGTGCATCGGAGCGGTGGATGTGAGGGCACGCCGCGTGCGCGACGTGGCGCGCGCGGACGGTTCGCGAGGTCGGACGCAGACGCGGAGTCAGACCGATCGACGCGGCGGATCGCGCGCCGCGGTGGCGCGCGGCGCGCGAGTCGGTTCGCCGTCGTGGATCGCGGCGTCCGCCGCACGACGCGGAGCGACATCGACGGCGAACGGCGACGCCGCCGGCGGTGCGCGCCACGGCACCGTGTGCTGCAACCACCGGCACGCGAAGCACTCGATCGCGACGCCGGCACTCGGCGATCGCGGGTCGGGCGCGCGTTCGGTCGCGTCGTCGCCGCCGCCTGCATGCGCCGGCGCGTGATCGTGGCCACAGGCGCACGCGGCGGCCGGGGGCTTCGGGTCGTCGACCGGCCGGTGACGGTGCAGCAACGGCAGCAGCACGTGCAGCGCGAACGCGAGCAACGCGAGCCAACAGAGGCTGCGACGACGGTCGGCGGTGCGCGGCAGGTGGATCACGGCTTCGGTTTCGCGACGAAGCCGCGGAGCCTAGTCACCTGCAATGTGGTTGCAAGTGCGGTGAGCGCACGCGCGCGGGCGCGCCATGGGCCTTCACCGCACGAACATCGTCGCGAAGTCGGTCAGGTACGGCGCACCTGCCGTCGGAACGACGAGCGACTGGACGTGCCATTGCGTTCGACGCAGTTCGGGGAGCGCCGGGAGCGGCAGTTCGAACGTCGAGCGCGATTCACCGGCCGGCGTGACGGCGTTCGCGAGCACGATCAGCGAGAGCGGATCGAGCCAGAGGTCGCCGAAGCCGAATGCTGGCACCGACGTCGACGTGCGCGCACTCAGCGCGACGGCCATCGCGTCGCCCGGTGCCGTCCGCACCTGGAACCGGAACGTCGTGTTCGGCTCCGGCGCGACGAGCGCTTCCGGGAACCCGTGCGGCGTCGTCACCTCGGGCAGACCGGCGAACGCGAACACGCGCGTCGCCGTCGCGACGAACGCGCCGCCGTCGACGACGCCGGTGCGGACGAGCGGCTCGGTCAGCGCGATGGTTCCGACGGTCGAAGACCGGTCGTCGTAGACGAACGCTTGCGTCGCATCGAACGCGAAGACGCACGAGCCAGAGATCCGGATCTCCGGCGTCGACGCGAACGGCGTCGCGTGCGTCCGCCAACGATCCGTGCGCGCGTCGAAGACGTGCACGCGCGTGCCTTCCAACACGACGTTGCGCGACCACCGCACGAGTCCGTTGCCGTTCAGCGGCACGAACGCGCCGGTGCGTCCGGAGAACGCCGTCACCCCGGTCGTCGTCGCGAGGATCACGGCCGTGTCGGTCGCGACCGGCGTCGGCGCGTAGTTCGCGATCCGGGCCTCCGGAAGTGCGTCGGTGGGCAATGGATGCCAGCGTCCGGTCACCGTGCTGTAGACATCGACGCGGCCGGTCACGCTGTCCGCGACCGCGGCGACGATCGTGCCTTCGAAGCCACCGGTCGCGATCGGGCCGCGATCGTTCGTCACGGTCGACGTCGTGTGCGACGCCCCGTCGTAGACGATCGTCGTCCCGCTGCTGCCGAACAGCCGAACGCCGACTCCGCGGCCACTACGCGTGCTGAGTGGCTGCGAACCCGCCGGCATCGTCACGTACGAGGTCGCACCGGCACCGAGGCACGAGTAGGTATCCGCGACCGTGTCGTGTGCCATCGCGACGAAGCCGTCGATCTGCGGCGAGACGTCGCGGCCGAAGGCAACGAGCGTCTGCGTCGTTCCGCAGTAGGTCAGATCGCGAAAGCCGACGTAGTCGCTCCCACGCGCTCCACCACCGCCTTGGTTGAACAGCGGCGAGAACGACGGCGACGTGTGGGTCTGCGGCGTCGGCGCATGCGTCGACCACGTGATCTGGTACGAACCCTGCGGCGCGCCGCCGAAGTGCCACATCAACGTCGACGCGGACTGTGCAGCCGACGTAAACGTGGCCGGCTGCGCGCCGAGGGTGTGCCATTCGCTACGCATCGCGTCGAACCAGACCGCGCCGCCGAACGTCGTCGACGACGGATGCGTGAAGCGCGCGATCCGCTCGCCGAGGTGCAGCTTCCAATCGGCTGGGATCGTTCGCGCGTGCCAGCGTCCGGTCTGCGCCGAGAACAAGTACGCGTTCGCGCCATCGCGCACGCACGCGAACGACGCGCTGGTCGTCAAGCGCGACGTCGAGAACGGAACCATCTGCGTCTCGAACACACCGCGGTACGCGGACATCGCCGTCCACCGATCACTCTCCGGCACGAGCAAGATCTCCGACGTCAGGACCGGCGACGTTCCGAAGCTGAGTCCGACGCCGTGCCACCGTCCCGTCACCGTCGAGAACACGCGCAGGTACTCGCCGTCGCGATACAGCACGAGCTTCGACGTGATCCCCGTGTTCGGGATGAAGGTCAGCTTCGACGGGTCGACACCACCCGGCGGCGTCAACTCGGCCCAACCCGACGGTCGCTGTGACGAAACGCGATCGACGACTGCGAAAGTGCTCGCGATGGCGAGCGAGAGGACGAGCGACGAACGGCGAGGTTGCAGCACGGACACGAGTCACCCCTTCGGTCAGAGGCCGGGAGCGAAGGCGCGGACGCTATCCGCGCCGGTCGACCTCAGGAATCCGCGGGACGATCGCCCGGCGCGATCCATCGCTACGCTCCCGCACTCGCGAGCACCACATGTCGACCCCGATCACCTCCGTCGTTCGCACTGCGGCGACCCCCGTCCAGGCTTCCGTGTTCGTCGCGCTACTGCGCGCCGAAGGGATTCCGGCGACGACGGACGGCGAATCGTTGACCGACGAAGTGGCGATGAGTCGTCGACTGATGAACACGGCCGGAACACGCATCCTCGTTCCGACGGCGAGCCTCGCGCGTGCGCGGGAGGTCCTCGATCGCGACGGTTCACCGCCCGTCGACCTCGACGAGTTGACCGCGCAAGCGTTGGCCGCCGAGGCGCCTGAGCGTGAGGTTCCACCGCGCGATCCAGCCCAGTTCAGCGTCTGGGCGCTCGGTCCGAAGCACCTGCGGTGGCTGTTGCTCGGTGCCTTCGTCTTCTGGCTCGTGCTCCAGGCCCTCAGCTGAACGTCGTCGCTGCCGTTTCGATCCCGTAGCAGTCGGGCAGAACGGGCGACGGATCCGGACCCAGCGCATCGCGGAACGCCGCTTGCGTTCGGCGGCGCCCGCGAATCCTGCCGCCCGTAAATCCCGCGACCGACCGTCCCCGGAGCTGTCGATGCCGATGCCGCCCCTGCCGAACGCCGTCACCTCCGCCGCTACGTCTCTCCTCTCTCTGCTGGCCCTGACGGCTTGTTCGGCATCGGACGCGACGACGTCCACGACGGAAGGCGCATCGCAAAGCTCTGCATCGAACCCGTCCACCGCACGCGACCCGCTCCCCCCGGCCACCATCGTTCAACGCGTCACGACTGCCGTGCCCTGGCCGCGCGGCGCCGTCTGGAACGACGGCAAGCTGTGGATCCTCGCGCGCGGTGTCCATCGCAGTGCAGGTGGACCGAACCCGGACATCCAAGACCTCGCCGGCAACATCTTCGAGGTCGATCCGAACATCCACGAACCGGTCGAGAAGGGCGTCGCGCCGAGTGACGCCGTGCGGACGAATGGACGTGTCATCGCCGAAGCGACGTCCCCGCCGTTCCGACTCTGGACGCGGCAGATGCCGGTCACGTCCGACACGCTGACCGATCGGCCGTACGCAGGACTGCTGCACGATCCGATCTCGCAGAGCCTGTTCGTGATCTGCTTCTCCGGGATCGACATCGAAGCCGAGCCGCGCTTTCGCAAGAACGCGACCGACGCCGTGCACCGCTTCAGCTTGAAGACCGGCAAGTGGTACCCGTTCGAGTCGCACGACCACACGCGCGTGCCCGTCGAGAGCCTCGGCAAGACGGTCGCCGTCGACACGTATCCCCATCACGACCCGGCGAAGAACGCGCCGCCGCACGGCCTCGCGAACGGTCCCTGCGGCGGTTGGATCGTCGGCCAGTACCTCTACATCACGGCGAAGGACAACTCGGCGCTGATTCAGTACGACCTCGACGAGGTCCGCAAGAACCCCGACGCAGGCGCGGCGAACGGTCGCTACGTCTTCCACCGCGCGAGCCCGAAGGACGATCCGTTCTTGCGGACGAAGTCGCACGGAATGATGTACGTCGAGGGCCCGGGCGCCGTGACGACGTTCGGCGATCAGATGTACGTCGCGTTCCGCACGACGTCGCAGGTCGTGCGATTCCCGATCACGAAGGCCGGCGACGTCGTCCGGCCGATCGTGGCCGAGTACCTCGCGCAGTTCGATCCGTACGAGAAGGACGGCGAGGGCTACACGTCGACGCCGGACTTCTTCGACATGCGCGCCGACAGCACGGGCCGGATCTTCCTGTCGTGCAATCAACAGGGCGCGATCTGGGAGATCCCGACCGATCCGTCGCGCTTCCTCGACGCGCGCAAGGGCACGAAGGCGCAGCCGTACGTGAACCTCCGCAAGCTGACGCCGCACGAGCGCTCGACGGCGGGCAACTTCGTCTTCGATCCGAACGACAACCTCTACATCTGCACCGGGAACAAGGATCTGCCGGACGGCAACATCCGCGGTGCGGTCTACCGCGTTCCGAGGCGCTGATCCGACGATGCACACGAACGAGATCTGGAGCGTCACGAGTCGCACTGCGACCGCCATCACCCTTGCCGTCGCCGGGCTCGTGACGACCTGCGCGCTGCCGAACGCGAGAACCAGCGCGGTCCCGGTGCAGGTGTCGGCGACGTTCGCCGACTCGGCCTGGGACGACGGGATGGCCGTCGTGATGGTCTTCCGCGGCAAGGTCAAGCGGTACGGCGTCTGGCGCGACGCCGAAGTGCGCGACTACCTCGTCCGCGAGTACCTCGAACCCGCGGACATGACGAAGCGCGACCGACCGTCGCCGGACGCGATTCCGGTGCTGAAGGTCAACCGACTGACCGAGTTCGCGACCGGGACCTACGACTACCGATTGATGTCCTCGCTGTTCTTCCACCGCGCCGACGACACGCTCGTCAAGGGTGTCGGCACGTGTCAGAACGGCTGCGGGATCGTGTTCCAGCGCTACGACGGCGCGTCGCGCGAACTGACGACCGACTCGTACTGGGAGCACGAGGGTCGGATGAATGCGACGCAGGAAATCATCGGCGCACGGTTCGCCGATGAACTTCCGTTCGTCGCGCATGCGCTTCCGCACGGATCGGAGTTGACGGTGTTGCCGCCGCTCGCCGCACCGAAGTCGTCGATCCATCGCCACACGGCGATGCCCACGCCGAAGGTCGAGGCCGTCGAGTCCGTCGAGACGGTCGGGATCGGCGATGCTTGCATCGCCTGCGTCGCCGGCGTGCCCGAGACGCTCACGGCGACCGATGCAACGACGACGTTCGTCCCATCGCACGTGCTGCGCGTCGAGCGCGACGGCGCGATCACGCGCCTCGTCGAGCGCGACGGTTCGATCGCCGCCGAGTTCGAGTACGACGCCGGCGGCTTCCTCGTCGCCTGGCGCATTCGCGACGAGCAGGAGTTCCGACGCAGCGGCGAGTTCCGCGGCCCGTACTGGGAACGCACCAGCGCTGCCGACCGCCAATCGATGGAGCGTCGATGACGATCGCGTTCGACGCCGTCCTCGCCCACCACGGACTCGAACTTCGGCGAACGGCACCCCGCGTCCTGCAACTGAACCTCGGCCGCGTCTGCAACCTGACCTGCACGCACTGCCACGTCTCGGCCGGCCCGACGCGCACCGAGACGATGTCGAGCGACGTCGCGACACGCTGCATCGCGTGGATCGAGCGTCACCGCCCCGAAGTCGTCGATCTGACCGGCGGCGCACCGGAGCTGTGCGCGCAGTTCCGGCGCATCGTCGTCGCCGCACGCGCGACCGGAGCGCGCGTCATGGTGCGGACGAACCTGACCGTGCTCTGTGAACCCGAGCACGCCGATCTCGGCGAGTTCTTCCGCGCGCACCGCGTCCACGTCGTCGCGTCGATGCCGTGCTACCTGGTCGACAACGTCGACGCCCAACGCGGCGACGGCGTGCACGCGCAGTCGATCGCCGCCTTGCGACTGCTGAACGCGCTCGGCTACGGCCGCGGCGACGGGCTCGTCCTCGACCTCGTCTACAACCCCGGCGGCGCGACGCTGCCACCGAACGAGAAGGCGCTCGAAGCCGACTACAAGCGCGTCCTCGGCACCGAGTACGGAATCGTGTTCGACGCGCTGTACTGCCTCGCGAACATCCCGGTCGGCCGGTTCGCGAGCCGCCTGCGCTCGGCCGGCGATCTCGACGGCTACGTCTCGCGGCTCTCCGACGGGTTCAATCCCGCGACCGTCGCGGCTCTGATGTGCCGCGACACGATCAGCGTCGGCTGGACCGGCGAGGTGCACGACTGCGACTTCCACCAGATGCAACGGATCCCACTCGGCGGCGGCCAACGCCGCTCGCTGTGGGAGATCGAGCCGGGCGCGCTCGACGGAATGCCGATCGCGACGGCGAGTCACTGCTTCGCTTGCACGGCCGGCAGCGGCTCGAGCTGCGGCGGCGCGCTGGTCGGCGCCTGACGCGACAGACGAAGTCCGAGGCGCGGTCGGAGCACCGATGACCTGGTTCTGGTGGTGCGCGTATGCCGTCGCGACGCTCGCGTTGCTCGCGTTCGGCATCCACGCGTTCGTGTTGTTGGCGTGGCGGCGTCGTCATCGCACGCGCTACCTCGCGCGACTCGACGCGGCGCGCGCGACCTCGGAACTCGGACGCACGCACTGCCCGACCGTTCTCGTCCAGTTGCCGGTCTACGACGAGCCGTCGGTCGTCGTGCGTGCGATGAACGCCGCCGCGGCGCTCGATTGGCCGCGCGACCGCTTCTGCGTCCAGGTCCTCGACGACAGCTCGGACGACTCGCGGGAACGGATCGACGCCGCCGCCGCACGGCTCCGCGCCGCAGGGACGAACGTCGACGTGCTCCGCCGCACGTCTCGCGACGGGTTCAAGGCCGGCGCACTCGCAGCCGGACTGCGGCAGTCCGACGCCGAGTTCGTCGCCGTGTTCGACGCCGACTTCGTCCCACCGACCGACTTCCTGCGGCGCGCGCTGCCGCTGATGGACGCCGGTGCTCGCGTCGGCTGCGTGCAGGGGCGTTGGGGCCACCTGAACCGCGAGCAGAACTGGCTGACGCGCGCGCAGGCGACGGCCGTCGACGCGCACTTCCACGTTCAGCAGTTGGCGCGCGCGGCGAGCGGACGCCTGCTGAACTTCAACGGCACGGCCGGCATCTGGCGGCGCACGGCGATCGACGATGCCGGCGGATGGTCCGGCGCGACGCTGACCGAAGACCTCGAACTGTCGTACCGCGCGCAACTGCGCGGCTGGCGGATCGTGTTCGACCCCGACCTCGTCGTGCCGGCCGAACTGCCGCCGACGCTCGCCGCCTACAAGTCGCAGCAGCAGCGCTGGGCGTGCGGCAGCATGCAGTGCGCGCGTCGGTTCCTCGTGCGCGTCTGGCGCAGCGAACTCGACCTCGCGTCGCGGATCGAGGCGACGTTCCACCTGTGCGGTTATGGCGTCTGCGTCGCCGTGCTGATGCTGACGCTGCTGCTGCCGTTCGGGATCGGGCATCTGCCGCTCGCGCTGCATCACTCGGCGTCGTGGGCGCTGTGGGCGCTGATCTGGGTCGCCGGGATCGGCCCGATCTGCGTCACGCGCGAGGGGCAGCGCGCCGACGGTCGACCGGTGTCGCTTCGCGCGAGTCTGGCGACGACGTTGCTCGGCCTCGGCACGGCGGCGAACAACGCCGTCGCTGCGCTGCGCGGACTCGCGCTGCCGATCCCGACGTTCGTTCGAACGCCGAAGCGCGGCGACGGCCCCGCCGTTCGGACGGAGCCGCCGCGGATCGAGTCGGCACTGGCGGTCTCGACGCTCGTCGCGGCCGCGTCGCTCGCGCCGACCGCGCCGGCGTCGATCGTCGCCTACACGCTGTTCTGCGCGTCGGGGTACTGGACGCTCGCCGCGTACTGGTGGCGCGTCGAACGACTGCCGTCGTGAAC
>JAEYTU010000023.1 GCA_023433825.1 Planctomycetota bacterium | reverse complement strand
CTTCACGACGGGCTGAAGGGTCTGCACGCGCTGCACGAGCGCGGCCGCGTCGCGACGTTCCGCGCGGTCGGCTACCCACGGCCGAATCGCTCGCACTTCGAGTCGATGGACATCTGGCACTCGGCCTCGACCGACGGTTCGGCGAAGCGCAGTGGCTGGCTCGGGCGCGTTGCCGACCAGATCGCGAGCGACGACCCGGCCGCGATGCTGAACCTCGCCGAACGAACGCCGCTCGCGCTGCTGGGTGAACGCTCGGCCCCGATCTCGTTCCAGAACCCTTCCGCGTTCCGATTCGCCGGCACGAAGCGTCAGGGCGAAGCCTTCGACCGAATCGCCGCCGCATCCGCCGCCGCCGACGCGCCCGCGACGTCGGCGCGCGCACTCGTCGAACGTGCCGCCGAGGCGGCGCGACGGACCAGCGAGCGGATTCGCGTCGCGGCGGCCGAGTACAAGTCGCCGGTCACCTACGCGCGGAACGGGCTCGCCGCGTCGCTACGCACGACCGCCACGATGCTCGGTTCCGGGCTGTCACCGCGCGTCGTCTACACGTACCTCGGCGGGTTCGACACACATGCCGAACAGCCGGGCCGCCACGATCGGCTGATGGCGGATCTCGACGCTGCGTTGACCGCATTCCATGCCGACCTCGAACGACTCGGCGCCGACGGACGCGTCGCGACGTTGGTCTTCTCCGAGTTCGGTCGCCGCGTCGCCGAGAACGGCAGTCGCGGCACCGATCACGGGACGGCGGGACCGGTCTTCGTGGTCGGCGGTCGTGTGCGCGGCGGTGTGCACGACGTCGATCCGAACCTGTCCGATCTCGAGCAGGGCGATCTCCGCCACACGATCGACTTCCGATCGATCTATGCGGCGGTTCTCGACGGTTGGCTGTCCGTCGACGCCCGGGCCGTGCTCGGCGCCGACCATGCGGCGCCGCAACTGTTCACGACCTGAAGCCGGTCGTCAGTAGACGAACGGGAACGCCATCGAGTTGACCGACGAGCGGTAGACGAACACTTCGACCGCGGACGCGTCGCTGCGATTGATGAAGTGGAACGACTGCGGGCGGATCAGCGAGTAGTCGCCGTTCTGGTAGAGGATCTCGAGCCGCATGCCGTCGTCGGGGACTTGCAGCAGTCGCACGGACGTCATGTTCTTCGCGAGGATCGTCTGCTGCTGCCCGGACGAGTCGGTGTAGATCAGCTGCGAGAACGAGACCTTCGCGGACTTCGCGAACGGATCCTGCAGCTTCGTCTGGTCCTGGAAGGTGAACGACGCGAGAAGTGGGACGATGGCGCCCGCGGCGGCCGCGAGCAGGAGGGAGAGCGTTCGATTCATGATCGGGTCCGAAGGACGACGCCTGCGCGTCTGGTGGAGCGCGGAACCTTGTCCGACGAGCAGAGCGATGGCAATCTGGGACGTCGCATTGACGCGTTTCTTCCGCTCGGTCCTGTGGCTCGTGGCGATTCAGGCTTTGCCCGGGCAACAGACGCGGGTCGAGGTGAGTGGCTCCACGCCCGCCGCGAGGGCAGCCGTCGAGTCGGTGCGCGTCCGTGCCGAGCGCGGTCTCGATCGACTGCAGCCGATGTTCGCGCCGCAACGCACCGGACCGATCCGGATCTTCGTTCACGCGACGGCCGACGACATCCCGGCCCATCTGCGGTCCGCGCTGCATCCCGGCACGGCGGGGTTCGCGCTGCGCGGGCGTGACGAGGTCCACCTGATCCTCGACGCGTCACGGCGGCAGCCTCCGGACGATCTCGCGACCGTCGTCGACCACGAACTCGTCCACGTGCTGCTCGACCGCCACGTCGGCGCGGCGGCGGGCCCGTTCGTGTCGCGATGGTTCCACGAAGGTCTCGCACAAGTGCTCAGCAGCGGCGTCTATCTCGGTGCGAGCGAGGAGACGATCGTGTTCCGGTTGCTGTCGAACACGCTGCAGACGTTCACCGAGCTTCACCTCGACTTTCCGCACGGCGACCGCCTCGCGCTGCCGGTCGCCTACGCGCAGAGCTTCTCGTTCGTCATGTACCTGCGCCGAGAGGTAGGCCTTCCGACGCTGCTCGCGGCGGCACGGCGATCCCGTTCGGGCTCGACCTACGCGGATGCGTTCTATGCGGAGACCGGCCGGCCGCTCGGCGAACTGGAGCAGGCATGGCGCCACTACCTGCGAACGGGGTCGGGGGCCGGCCTGCGATTCCTGCAGGACAACTGCTTCGGTCTCGCACTCTCGCTCGCGCTGCCGCTGCTGGTCCTCGCCGGGATGAAGGCCTGGCGACGCGATCAACGCCGCGCGCAGAGTCTGGAGCGCAAGGAGGCGGCGGAGTTGGAGGCCGGCATCGACGCCGACGGCGATTCCTACATCGATCCCGACGTCCACCCCGACGTCGACCTCGACGTCGACCTCGACGACGAGACGCGAGACGCACCGCCGACGGACCCACGCCCGTGAAGGTCACCAAGACGCGCGCGCGTTGGCTGGGGCGGATCGGCGCGGCGTTCATCCGCGTGCTGGGGCGCACGTGGCGGCCGCGGCGGATCGGCGCGACGCTGCCGTTGCCGCACGATCCGCGGTTCGTCTTCGCGTTCTTGCACGGCGACATGCTGCTGCCGGCGTTCGTCTATCGCCGCGTGGCGGCGGCGATCGTGATCAGCCAGCACGGCGACGGCGAGATCATCGCGCAGGTCATCGCGCGGCTGAACAAGCGCCCGGTCCGCGGGTCGTCGTCCCGCGGCGGCGCGCGCGCCGTCCTCGAACTGATGAAGCGCCACGACGACGTCCCGTGGGCGATCACGCCCGACGGCCCGCGCGGCCCGCGCGGCGTCGTGCACGAGGGCGCGATCGCGCTGGCGGCGCAGGCCGGTCGGCCGATCTACCCGATCGGGTTCGCGGTCTCGCGTGGCAAGCGGCTGCGGTCGTGGGACGCATTCGTCGTCCCGGCGCCGTTCTGTCGCGTCGTCGAGTGCATCGGCGAGCCGCTCGTGGTGCCCGCCGACGCCGACGGCGCGACGCGCGCCGCACTCGCGCTCGAACTCGGACGACGCCTCGCCGAAGCCGGAAGTCGAGCGGCCGAAGCGTTGACGAGCGGCTAAAAGGTCGCCCGATGCTGTCCTCGATCCACCGCTCGGTGCCGCGCTTGCTTGCGGCGATCGCGTTGACGATGTTCGTCTCGTTCGCCGGCTGCTCGTACCACCGGCATCGCATCGGCGGCGGACCGACCGGACGCGGCGAGGATTCGGCGCGGCAGTACTACATCTTCTTCGGCTTGCTGCGGCTGAACGAAGTCGACACGCAGCGTCTCGCGCACGATGCCGCCGGCTACGAGATCCTGACCGAGCGGTCGTTCGTCGATCTGCTGCTGACGCCACTGCTGCTGCCGCTGTCGATCACGACTCGAACCGTGACGGTCAACCGTTGAGCCAGCAGACGATCGTGCTGCAGGTCGACGCAGCCGGCGCGGCGGCGCTGGCCGAGACGCTGCGCACGCAGCTCCCCGCCGACGCGCAATGGCGTCCGGTTCCGCATGCGCGCTTCTCGGTCAAGTCGGGCAGCGTCGTCCTGACCTGCTACCTCAGCGGCAAAGTTGTCGTGCAGGGCGTCGGCGCTGCCGACTTCCTCGCGCGGATGATCCCGAACTTCGCCGCCGCCGATGCCACGTCCGACGCGCTGCCGATCGACGTCTCGACGATCGGCTCGGACGAGGTTGGCAAGGGCGACTACTTCGGACCACTCGTCGTCGCCGCGGTCGTCGTCCACCCCGATCAGGCGAAGGCGCTCGTCGAACTCGGCGTCGCCGATTCGAAGCGGCTCGGCGACGAACGGATGCAGCGGATGGCCGGGGCGCTCGAACGGCTGCTCCCCCATCGCGTCGAGCAGCTCGAGCCCGAGGCCTACAACACCGCGTACGCGACGACGCCGAACGTCAACGAACTGCTCGCCGATCTCCACGTTCGTGCGCTGACGCCGCTCGTCCGCGAACACCCGGATGCGATCGTCGTCGTCGACCGGTTCGCCAACGAGTCGTTGCTCGCACGTCGCTTCGCCGCCGCCGTGCCGCCGCTGACCGGCATCGAGACACGGCTTCGCCAGATCGTTCGCGGCGAACGTCACCCCGCCGTCGCGGCTGCGTCGATCCTCGCCCGCGTGGCGTTCCTCGACGGTCTGAAGCGATGCAGCGAAGCCTGCGCGACCGATCTGCACAAAGGCGCGGGCGCCGTCGTCGACGAGGACGCGCGCCGCGTGCACGCGATCGGCGGCGCCGCACTGCTGCGGAAGATCGCGAAGTTGCACTTCAAGAACTCGAACCGCGTTTCCGGGTACCGACCATGAGTCTCGAATTCCGCTTCCTCGGCGCCGCTCGGTTCGTGACCGGCTCGAAGCATCTGATGACGTTCGGCGGGAAGCGCGTGCTGCTCGACTGCGGCCTGGTGCAGGGGCCGCGCGCGATGGCGGACAAGGCGAATCGGAACCTGCCGCTCGGGCCGAACGACGTCGACGTCGTCGTGCTGTCGCACGCCCACATCGACCACTCCGGTGCGCTGCCGTGCCTCGTGCGTGCGGGTTTCCGCGGCCGGATCGTCTGCACGGAGGCGACGGCAGATCTGGTCTCGATCCTGCTGCGCGACTCCGCCTCGATCCAACAGAGCGACGCCGCCTACCTGCGCAAGCACGGCCATCCGTACGA
>JAEYTU010000686.1 GCA_023433825.1 Planctomycetota bacterium | reverse complement strand
GCATTCATCTGATCCATCAGGAGCCGCGCACGCTCGGCTCGCTGACGGTCACCGGCAACCTGTTCCTCGGCCGCGAACGGACGCGCCACGGCCTGCTCGCGCAGGCCGCGATGCACGCCGACGCCGTCGCCGCGTTGGCCCGCGTCGGCCTGACGCTCGACCCGTCGCGCCGCGCCGACACGCTGTCGCCGGCGCAGCGCCAGCTCGTCGAGATCGCGACGGCGCTCGCGCAGCGACCCGCCGTGCTGCTGCTCGACGAACCGACGTCGAGCCTCGGCGCGCACGAGACCGATCGCCTGCTCGAACTGCTGCGCCGCCTCGCCGCGGAGGGGACCGCGATCGTCCACGTCACGCACCGCCTCGCCGAACTGGAGCGCGTCGCCGATCGCGTCGTCCTGCTGCGCGACGGCCGCAACGTCGGCGAGTTGGTCGGCGCTGCGATCACGCGGGACGCGATGACGCGCGGGATGGTCGGTCGTGACCTGCCGAAGCCCGCGCCCCGCGCAGCGACGAACGGCCGTGTCTTGCTCGACGTCCGCGGCGCGCGAACGCGCCGCCACCCGCATGCGACGGCGTCGCTGCAGGTGCACGCCGGCGAGATCGTCGGCCTCGGCGGACTGGTCGGCGCCGGGCGAACGGAACTCGCACGCGCGCTGTTCGGCGTCGAGCCGCTGCTCGGCGGTGTGATCACGATCGACGGCCGCGTCGGTGCGCCGCGCCATCCGTCGGAGGCACGGCGCGCCGGGCTGTGGCTCTCGCCGGAGGATCGCCGCGCGCACGGTCTGCACGTCGCATTGCCGATCGCCGAGAACCTCGTCTTGCCGCGGCTCGACGACGCGACGCACGCCGGCTTCCTGTCGCGGCGCCGGATGGCCGCGCTGGCCCGCGACGCTGCGGCTCGCGCCGGCATCACGGCGACACTTCACCGCAGAGCTTCGACGTTGAGCGGCGGCAACCAGCAGAAGGTCGTCCTCGCGCGCGCCTACCCGCCACCGAAGGTCTGGATCCTCGACGAGCCGACGCGCGGCGTCGACGTCGGTGCGCGTGACGACCTGCGAACGACGATTGAGGCCGCCTGCGCGAACGGCACCGGCGTCCTCTGGATCACGAGTGACCTCGCCGAGCTGACGGCCGTCGCCGACCGCGTCCTCGTCATGCACGAAGGCGCGATCGTCGCGACGTTCGATCGCGGTGGCTTCGACGAGGCCGACTTCGCCCGCGCGGCGACCGGAGCGACGCGATGAGGTCGTCCGGCAGCGGTCGCCCGATGCTCGCAGCGCTGCTGCTGCTGGCGTTGATCGGCGTCGGCGTGCTCGGCGTTCCCGAGTTCACGTCGAGCGGCAACCTGACGAGTCTGCTGAAGCTGATCGGGCTCTACGGAATCTTCAGTCTCGGCGCCGGCCTCGTGATCCTGACGGGCGGGATCGACCTGTCGATCGGTGCGCTGCTGTCGCTGCTCGGCGTGTCGCTGGCGATCCTGCTGCGCGACCTCGCCGTCGCACCGGCGGTCGCCGTCGCCGTCGTGCTGTCGATCGCAGCACTGGCCGGCCTCGCCCACGGCATCCTCGTCGCGCGACTCCGTCTGCAACCGTTCCTCGTCACACTGTGCGGACTGCTGGTCTATCGCAGCCTCGCGCGCTGGATCGCGAACGACGAGTCGAAGGGCTTCGGGACGTCGAGCGGGTTCGAGGGGCTGCGCGACATCGCGACCGGATCCCTCGTCGGCGTGCCGGCGCCGTTCGTCGCATTCGTCGTCGTCGCGATCGCCTACCACGTGATCGTCCATCGCACGCGCTTCGGCCGGCACGTCGTCGCCGTCGGCGCGAACGAGGCGGCGGCCGCCTACGCCGGGATCCGAACGCAACGCGTCCTGGTGCTGACCTACGTGCTCGCCGCGACGACGACCGGCATCGCAGCGATCGGCATCGCCTTCTACACGAACTCGATGCAGCCGAGCAGCCACGGCAACTTCTACGAGCTGTACGGGATCGCGGCGGCCGTGCTCGGCGGCGCGAGTCTGCGCGGCGGCGAAGGCACCGTGCTCGGGATCGCGCTCGGCACGGCCGTGATCCTGCTGATCCAGAACCTCGTCAACCTGCTCGGGATCCCGAGCGCGTGGAATCTCGGCGTGCTCGGCGGCGTGATCCTGTTCGCGATCGTCGTCGAGGCCAGCCTCGCGCGGCGGCGCGGAATCGACTGACGAACGTCGGTCAGCGCGGCTGGAATTGCGACGCCGGCAGTTCTTGGCCGACGTCGACGCGGACGAACGTCATCTCCAACTGCTTGCGCCCTTCGGTGTCGACGATCACGCGGCGCATCGGGAACAGCACGCCGTTCACCTTCTGCCAGTCGAGCAGCAGCATCCGTCGTTGCAGTCCGACGCCGGTCAGCGTGTAGCGAAGCTCGGTCGGCTCCTTCGAATCGGCGGCGGCAAACAGTTCGTAGCGGTCGACGCGGTCGCCGACGTCGACCGGTCCGTAGACGTCGGTCTCCTGTGGTCGCGCTTCGATCCGCGAACGCACGGCGGCGAGTCCCTGCCAGCGCGTCGGCTCGAGGTCGCGGACGAACCACCGGTTCGCGTCGTCGAAGTCCCACGGCAACCGCAGCAAGCGGCCGAGCAGTTCGATCTCCTCCTTCGCCTCGGCTTCGAGCGTCGGCATCGACAGGCCACCGACGCGGACCCACGTCGATGCGCCGTCACGGCCGTACGTGCGCTGATCGGCCGCGAACACGAGTCGATCGCGATCCGCGCGGCGAAGGTCGGCGTCGTGCAGCAGTTCGAACCGGAACGTCTCCGCACCTTGATCGTCGAAGGCCGTGACCTGCACGCGGGCGACGACGCAACCGAGCGCCTGGAACGCCGACGGGTGCCCGATCCGCTGGTAGATCGCGTCGAGCGGACTGCGTCCGTTCGTGCGTGCCGTCGCCGCTGCGTCGGGAAGGTTCGGCTCGGCGGAAGGTCGCGCGCCGTCGCGCGGCGCACTCGTCGGCGGCATTCGCGCGGGCGTCGGTTCGTCGAGCACCGGCCATCCGCGCGCGTCGCTCTGCACACGCACGGGCTGTTGCGCCGTCGCGAGAGCCGTCGTCAGCAGCGGGAGCATCCATCGAAGGGAGACCAGCATGGCCCCTGCCATCGACCGGTGCCCGCCGTCGACTGGAGCCGGTGTCGCGTTCGACTACGCTCCGCCCCCGATGTCGAGAACCCCGGCCCTCCTGTTGTTCCTGGCCGCGTGCGGCACCTCGCCATCGACCGAGACACCGATCGCGGACCGGTCGACCCCAGTCGTCACTCGCGCCGCACCCGGCACGGTCGTCGTCCTGGACCCGATGACCGCAGACGGTGTCGACGAACTCGACACGACGGCCGCCGACGGGCTGCTGCGCGAGGCGATGCGACAGAGCGCGCAGCTCGACGTCGCTTCCGGCGTCGAGAGCACACGCACCGGCCGCCCGCACCGGATCGCGATCCACCTCGACGCACCGGCGGCGGTTCTGTCGGCCACGCTGCGCCGCGACGGCGCCCCACCGGAGCCGCTGTGCACGGTGACCAGCGCATGGCCGGGCCTCGCCGACGCATTCGACCGCCTCGCGGCCGGCATTCGCCAGGCACTCGGCGACGACCCGAACGCCGCCGGCGGCGACGACCGCACGCGCAGCGTCGCGGCCATCTACAGCCGCGAGGCGCGGACGCTGATCGCGACCGAGGCCGCGATTCGCGCATCGGCCGAAGGTCGCGTTCGCGCGGCGCTGCCGCTGCTGCGGCGCGCGCGCCAGGGCGATCCCGGATGCACGTTCACGCTCGCGTTGCTGGCCGAGACGCTGCTCGAACTCGGCGGCGCCGACGAGTACACGGCCGCGCGCGACACGGCACGCGAGGCACTCGGCTACGAGGCGCGCCTGTCGCCGACGACGCGCCATCGGCTCGCGCGGACGCTGATCCTGGCCGACGCTCGCCTCCGCCGCGGCATCGAGCCGGCGCAGAAGCTCGCCGAACTGGCGGCCGCCGGCGCGCGTGAACGGCCGTTCGACCCGCACGTGAAGTTCACCGCGGCGCTCGCCGGCAACCTCGCCGGGGACTTCGCAGCCACGGCACCGGCGTTGCGCGAGTTGTCGCTGCGGTGGCCGCAGTCGGGGCCCGTCGTCTACCACCTGGCGTTGGCCGAACTCGGCCTCGGCCGCGCCGCCGAATCGCTGACGGCGATCGAGTCGTGCCGCGATCGGCTGCCGCGCTGGCACGTCCTCGTGCCGCGTGCACTGGCACTCCACGGCGCCCAGCGCGACACCGAGCTGTCTCGCGAGTTGGAGGAGGTCGCCGCCGAACCGGCCGTGCGCAACAGCATCCTGATCCACGAGGTTCGTCGGATGCAGGCAGCGCACGCGCTGTTGACCGGTCGACGCGACGCCGCGGTGTCGCTGCTGCTGGAGGACATCGAATGGCTGCGCCAGCGCCCGACGCAGATCGAAGGTCTCGCGCTGGACCTCGCCGAAGCCGGGATGGTGCTCGCCTGGTTGGACCAGGGTGCCGCGTTGGCGCCGCACGTCGAGGCGCTGCAGAAGCTCCGACTCTCGCCGCTCGGTGAATCGGTGACGACGCTGCTCGCGGGCCTCGTCGCGGCGGGCGCCGATCTGCCGTCGGCGGCCGCCGCGCAGGGGCTCGAACGCAGCGGAGCCGAGGTGTTCGCGCGGATCGTCGAGGCCGCGGCGCACCGCCGCCGCGGCGAGTTGCTCGCGGAAGTCACGGCGCTCGGGCGCGCGGCGCTCGGCACCGAGGATCCGCTCGTGATCGCCGGCCTCGCGCGCGCGCTGCGCCAATCCGGCCGCGACGCAGAGGCCCGCGAGCTGCTCGACGAACTGCGCACGCGGCTGACGCGGCTCGACCTTCGCCGTCTGCGCGAACAGCCGCTCGCGAGCCCCGGGCGCGCGCTGGCGCTGCTCGCCGCGCAGCGATGACGGACGATCGCGACTCCGTGGCGGCGGGTCCTCGCGCCGATAGTCTTCCCCGCCCCGTGACCAGCACGACACCGACCCCACCGACCCTCGATCCCGTGCTGCCGCCGCCCGTGGTGGAGCGACGGACGCTGCGGCAACGGTTCCGCGACCGGATGCAGCGCTTCGCACGCAGCCGCTACGCGCTCGCGGGGATGTTCGGACTCTCGTTCACCGACGCCTGCGTCTCGCCGATCATCCCCGAGGTCTTGCTCGTGCCGATGTGCCTCGCGAACCGCGAGAAGCGTTACGTCTACGCGTTCTGGGCCTCGGTCGCGTCGGTGCTCGGCGGCATCGCCGGCTACTTCCTCGGCTACTTCCTGTGGGAGTCGGGGCTGCGCGAGTGGCTCTATGCGAACGTTCCGGTGTTCACGCCGGAGATGTTCACGAAGGTCAGCACCTGGTACGGCGCGAACGCCTTCGTCTGGGTCTGGCTCGCCGGCTTCACGCCGCTTCCGTACAAGGTCTTCACAGTGCTCGCCGGCGTCTGCCACGAGGACGTCGACTTCTTCGTGTTCGTCCTCGCATCGGCGACGAGCCGGGCGCCGCGGTTCTACGGGACGGTCTGGCTGCTCGATCGCTTCGGTCCGCCCGTGCTCGACTTCGTCATGAAGCGACTCGGCGCGGCGTTCCTCGTCGTCCTGCTGATCGCTCTCGGCATCGTTCTGTGGGTGCAACTCGGATGAGCGAGAAGACCAAGCAGTTCTGCATGCTGCTGACGCGCGTCGTCCTCGGCGTCAGCATTCTGGTTCAAGGTCTGCAGCACACGATCGGTGGCTTCGACGGCCGCGGGATCGAGGCGTTCACGGCGCGACTTCGCGCCGCCGACGTCCCGTTCCACGGCCCGGTCGCATGGGTCGCGGCGCTCGGACTCGTCGCGACGGGGCTCTTGCTGATCGTCGGTGCCGCGCACAGGTTCGCGGCGCTGTTCGTGATCCTCGCGTCAATCGGGGCCGTCTGGTTCTTCTGGCGCGACGCGACGTGGGACCAAATCGACCACGAGTTGCAGCGCCTCGGCCTCGCGACGGCGGTCTACGCGTTCGGCCCTGGCATGTTCGCGTTCCACATCAAGACGGCGCGCAAGAAGGACGACTGAACGCCGCGCCGCGCGCGGCTTTAGGCGCGCAGCATCAGCGCGCATTCGCCGTCCTGCTGCATGCCGGCCCGCTCGTAGGCGCGCCGCGCCGGAACGTTCGACTCGGCGACGTGCAGACAGACCGTCGGAACGAGGCCGTCGTGCCGCGCCGCCGTCGTCGCGACGAGGGACGCTGCGTAACCGCGCCCGCGCGCCTGCGGCCGCGTGTAGACACCTTCGACGACCAGCCCGGCCGGGCCGACGCTGCCGAGATCGAGCTTCGCGACCGGCCGGCCCGGCTCACCCAGCACCCACGTCGATCCGGTCTCGATGCGTCGATCGACGGTCTCCGCGAGCCAGGTCCGATGCACGCGGCGCGGATCGATGTGCAGGTCGGCCTCGTTGAGGTCGAGCGCCGCGCGGATCAGCGCGTCGTGGTCGCGCGGCGACGCCGGACGAACGTCGTCGCGCACGAGCGCCTTCGTGTGCTCGGTCGGTCGCATCCGGTAGTAGAGCTGCGTCCGATGCACGATCGGCGGCTTGCTCTCGCGCGCGGCCAGCGTCGCGACGACGTCGGCCGGCCCGAGCACGATCCGCCAGCCGTACCACGAGCTGGCGATCGCGGCCGCGACCGAGCGCGGCGACAGCGGAACGCGTTCGACGACGACCAGGTTGCCGCGCCGGCCGAAGTAGCAGACGCCGAGGATCTCGTCCGCGCCGTACAGCGCGAGCACGTCGCCGTCGCCGTCGATCTCGGCCAGGTGGTTCGCGACGTAGACGCCGTGACTGCCGGCCGCGACGGCCAGCGCCGCTGCCGCGTCGCGATCCATCGGGTCGAGCAGTCGTGCGTGGAAGGGCGGCGCGTCGGGCACGGCACAAGATTCCCGGTCCGTCTGCCGATCCTCAAGTCGTGATGGCACCGTTCGATCGCGATCCGACTCCCTCCTCCCACTCGACCGCGACGCTCGAAGACCCGTGGGCGCTGCCGCTGGCGCAGCGGCGACGCATGCGCGACGGCGCGTCGGTCGCGCAGGCGCGCTGGCTGCCGATCCTCGCCGCGCTCGTCGAGCCGCCGACGCCGAGTCACGACTTCCCGGCGTTCCTGCTGGCGACGGCGCCGTTCGCGAGCCTTCGCGAACGCCTCGGCGCCGCGCGCGCGCGCGCCGACCTCGACTTCGCGACGCTCGACGAGCTGCAGCACTTCGTCGACCGCTACCGCGACTACCTGCGCGTCGACGGCGATGCGATGCCGAGCTGGCGTCGCGACGCGCGGATCTGACGCAATCAGCGCCCGAGGCGAAGTTCGAGTGCCGCCGTCGCCGCGAGTCCGGCGACGCTCTGGTCGAGCGCGAAGACCTGCGTGAACAGCCGCAGGTCGTGACCGTCGAGCGAGAGCGGGATCGGCAGCGCCATCGACGCGGCACCACCGGCATCCGTCGTCACGCCGAACGCGACCGACGGCAGCACGAAGCCGCGGCATCCGACCGGGAGGAGGGAGAACATCGGCGCACCTCCGAACACGAACGCCGCCGGCTGCGACGCCGGGAGTCGCTGCGCGTCGAGCGCGTAGTCGGTGCGCCCCGGTGTCGGCCGACCGCGGCTCGACAACGCCGGTGTCCCGGCGCTGCTCGCACAGGGACCGCCGAACGGCACGACGACCGCTCGGGGAAGTCCGTGCACCCACACCCCGCCGACGAACCACGGGAACGTCGCCGCCGCGGTTCGCGTCATCCCACCGAGCACGACGAGTTCGTCGCGCAGCGGATCGCATGCCGTGATCGGCGCGAAGAACGGTGGAATGCTGCCGGTGTCGAGTGGGACCCACTGGTTGCCACGCAGCGCCCAGACGTCGCCAGCGATCGCGCCGAAGCCGTCGTCGCCGCCGAAGACGACGATCTCGTTGAGTCGTGCGCCGATACCTGGGTACTGCCGCGCACCCGGCCCCGGCGTGGCCATCGTGCGCTGTGTCCACGAGACGCCGTCCCACTCCCAGACGTCACCGAACGCCGCGCCCGTGACGCCGCCGGCCCCACCGAACAGAACGAGTCGCTGGCGCGCGTAGTCGAACGCGAAACCGGCGCCGCTTCGCGCCTGCGGGGCGGAGGAGACCAGCGGCGTGGTCCACGTCGTCCCGTCCCATTCGTGCGTCAGTGCGCTCGGGGTGCCACCGACGATTCCACCGAAGCGAACGATGCGATGGCGCGCGTGGTCGTAGGCGAGCGATGCGTCGACGGCCGCGGGCGGCGCCGCGACATTCGTGCGCTGCGCCCAACTCCGAGTGGCTTCGCTCCAGATCCACGTCTCGACGACGGCGGCGGACGGACGGGAGATGCACAGGACCGCTTCGCGACGGAACACGTCGAACGCCATCGCCATGCCGTAGGCGGGCGGTGGACTCGCGCCGGGCAGTCGCTGGAGGACGCCGCTGCCGTGGTCGTAGAGCAGCGTCTCGTTCGCACCGACGTACAGCGTGCGCCCGTTCCAGTCGTTGGCCGCGACGCCGAAGTAGGCGGGCCTCGGCGCGTCGAACGGCACCCTCGTCCAGTTGCGCGCGGCCGCGTCGAACAACCACGTCTCCGCGACACTCGCGCCGCCGTGCAACAGATGGCGCCGGCGCGCGGCGTCGTAGGCGAAGCCGAAACCGAACCGCTGGCCGAGGCTCCATCCCGTCGCCGTCCGTTGCCACTGCGTGCCGTCCCACTCCCAGACGTCGTGGTTGTCACCGGTGAGCGACTGCCCGCCGACGACGACACAGCGACCGGTGCCGGAATCGAAACTCATCGTCGAACCACGCAACGCCGGCGGGCGCGTCGGCGGCGTTCGCAGGACCCAGCCGGCGCCGCTGTCTTCGTACGTGTCGTCGAGGTACAGCAGCCCGAGACCGACGCCGCCGTGCAGGACCATGACGTTGCGGATCGAGTCGAACACCATTCCGTGCCCGGCTCGCGGCCCTGGATCCGTCGCGACCGTCGGCCGCTCGGTCCATCGAGCGCCATCCCACTCCCAGCAGTCCGCGCGCCGACCGCTGGCCGTGTCGCCACCGTGGACGATCATCCGGCCGCGACGTGCGTCGTAGGCCATCGCGGCGTTCGCCCGCCCCGGCGGAACGGGACCGGCGGTCGGGATTCGCAGCGTCCAGTCGACACCGTCCCACTCCCACAGGTCGGCGTTGTGCGGCGACTGGTGCTCGGTGCCGCCGAACAGCACGACGACGCGACGACTCGGGTCGTAGGCCATCGACGTGCCGAAACGGTACGGCGGCGACGTTCGCGGCCGCCGCTGGTGCCAGTGGCCGCCATCCCATTCCCAGGTCTCGAACTCGGGCCGGTCGTTGCGGAGCGCGACCGCGAGGACACGTTCGTTCGCGACGTGGTCGGCGAGCCGCACCTCGTTCGTGCCTTCGGGAGCGACGTGCCAGGGTCGAAACGCGCTCTGCGCCACGACATCGGACGCCAGCAAAACGGTGACGACGGCTGGACTCAGC
>JAEYTU010000594.1 GCA_023433825.1 Planctomycetota bacterium | reverse complement strand
GTGGTGCCCTCGGCCTTCGACGAATCGGTGAAGCAGATTCGAACGGTGCCGCCGACGGCGACCGGGTCGGGCGAGAGGGTGATCAGCGGTGGAGCCATCAGTTGTCCTTCAGCGCGTTGCGCAGTCGAGCGAGGAAGTCACGGGCTCGCGCGCCGCGTGCGTCCTCGCGATTCGCGTCGGCCTTGAGCGCATCGATCGCATCGACGCTGAGCATGTACATCCGCGTGGCGGCGAGGCGCGCGGCGGGAGAGTCGTCGGCGTCGCGTCGCAGGCTGTCGAGCGCCAGGTCGGGAGTCAGCTCACGAAACCGTGTCCGATCGAGATAGCTCGAGATGCACGCCAGACCGAGCAGCGCGATCGTCGCGAGCAGCGCCACTCTGCCTTTCGGGATTCGAGCAGCGTCTGACCTGACTGCGCGGAATCGCGGGTGCCAACTCTCCATCGAGTTACCTCTTGCGCTTCCTGAGATTCCGGATGACTTCCTCTGCTTCGCGCTCAAGGGGTTTGAGCTCGCCCAAGCTGATGATCCGCGCGCGCGGCGGAATCCACAAGGCGATCGGAATCGAGCCGGGTTCGACCTGCATCGGCACGAGTTCTTGCTCGCTCTGCGCGCGCTTGATGCGTTCGAGTGCGTCGACGTCGAGGAGGTGTTCGCCGACCGGAAGTCCTTGTGGGTGAGCGCGCATTCCTGCCAGCCAGTCGAGCGACACGCCGTACACGCGCGCGAGCGAAGTGATCGCGTCGAATGCTGGTGCGTTGCGCGACCTTTCCCACGCGCGGATGCGAGTGAGCTTGATCTGCGACCGCTCGGCGGCCTCCTCCTGCGTGAGGCCGGCAAGGTCGCGTGCTTGGCGAAGTCTCGCTCCAACCCCTTGCAGCCATGGTCCATCCATCCGGAGGAGGATATCCACCGCAGGCGGAGCGATCGAAAAGTGAGCGTTTAGCAGTTGCACTGAGAGAAAACCTATAGTAGTGAGTGCGCTCGTGAACGCAAGGAGGTTCTCGATGCGACTCCCAACGACCTCGTCCGCGCAACCCAACAACGCCTCGCGACGCGCGCCGTACTGGCCTGCGCGCGAGTGTTCGATTTCCGGAGCCGCGGCGGCGTGCCACACGCCGGCGGATCCAAGGCCCGCGGAGGTATCAACGCATCGAGCTCCGCGGGCGCTTTCCCATTCGTGCGACGACGACGCGCAACACCGGGGCGGTGTCGGGGCGTCGACGTCGCCAATCACTCCCCTCCGAGTCTCCGAGAACCACGGCGCTGGACTGACCGCCGGCGACGGTGAGACTTCGGTACCGCCCGGCCTGGTCGCGCAATGTGAACCCCCGCGACCAGGCCACTTTTCCGCATTCCCCGGCAGCGGGGGTCGTGATACGGATTGCGCGACCCCGCGAGATGGCTCTCACGCTGCCGGGGGACTCTCCCCGCATACTGACCCGACCGCGAGGACGCGGCCTTCATTGGCCGCTGACTCTCCTTCTTCCCCTTTTCCCGCCTCGCGGTCGGGTTTTCTCTCCGACGACGAACTCGCGCGCGCCGGTGTGACGCGCAGCGACGCAGGATCGGCGATGTCGATCCTGTTCTGGCTGGTCGTCACGTTCGTCGTGGTGGTCGGCACCGCGATCTTCGACGCGGGGACGCCGTGATGGCGCTGCGCCTCAACCGGTACGAGCCGGCGCCGCCGCCGCCGTACTGGGCTGTGCAGGAGTGCATGGCGAAGTGCGTGCAGGCGCTGCTCGCGCTCGTCTGCGGTGTCGCGTTGCTGCTGCTCGCCGCCGGCGCCGTCGTCGGCGGTCTCGCGATCTGGCTCCCGCTCGC
Source organism: Planctomycetota bacterium (assembly GCA_023433825.1). Classification (GTDB taxonomy): domain Bacteria; phylum Planctomycetota; class UBA1135; order UBA1135; family UBA2386; genus JAEYTU01. Next base: position 1,163 of record JAEYTU010000594.1, on the reverse strand, counting down.
GCTCGTGCGCGACCTCGTCGTCGCCGTCGCGCGGCTGTTCGGAGGTCGCCATGTCTGATCGTCGCGACCGGCTCCGGTTCGCCGGCTACCTCGCGCTCGCCGTCGCGATCGGGACGGCGCTGCTCTCGCTGTGGTTCTCGATGCTCTCGCGCGGGAGGTGGCCGTGGGAGTGAGCGTGCCGTACCGACAGGCGGAGGGCCGCTGGAAGCTCCTCTCGCGTCGCGACATCCCCGACTACAACGACCCGGACACGACGTACCTGACGCGCTGGACGCTTGTCGAGACGCCGTGGTTCGCGGTGCACGTGCATCGGATCCGACGGCCCGACGCCGACCGCGACCTGCACGACCATCCGTGGTCGTTCGTCTCGGTGGTGCTGCGCGGCTGGTACCGCGAGACGCGGCTCTCGGCCGAAGGTCGTCGGCAGTGCGACTACGGCTACTGGCAGGCACGTCAGTACACGATGCGGCGCCGCTTCAGCGTCGCGTACCGACGCGCGGAGACGATGCACGCGATCCACGAGATCAGTCCGTCGCCGCTGTGGACGCTCGTGCTGTGCGGGCCGCGACGCCGCCGGTGGGGCTTCCGTCTGACGCGCACCGGGCACTGGCTCGACGCCGACGAGTACTTCGCGCCGCCGACGGCGAAGGCGGCACGGTGACCGCCGCCGAACGGGTGCAGTACGCGATCCAGCGCAGCCGGCAGCGCGGCGGCGAGCAGGTGATTCTGCGCGCGGAGACGCCGGCGGAGCACATCGCGATGCACATGGCGCTGATGTGCTCGCACAGCAACTGGCGCTCGACGCCGGACGGACTCGAACTCTGCGGGGCTGGGTGGAACGTCATCCTCGTTGCGCCGCTCCGCGCAGAACTGCAACTGCAGGAGGGCTGCTGATGGGACTGGAGAAGTTCGACATGGGGACGCTCACCGAGCTCGACGGTGGACGGATCCGCACCGCGTTCGAGCAGGCGCTGAAGCGCCTCGAGACCGACTGCAAGGACCGGCCGAACGTGAAGGCAGCTCGCAAGCTCGAGCTGGTCATCACGATGACGCCGCTCCCCGACGACGCCGGCGATCTCGACAGCGTCGACGTCAAGTTCCGCGTGAAGGACTCGGTCCCGAAGCGCGAGTCCAAGGCGTACAACATGCGCGCGGTGCCGGGC
>JAEYTU010000167.1 GCA_023433825.1 Planctomycetota bacterium | reverse complement strand
GACATGGACGGCGCGCATCCTACGCACGAACGCGAACCCGACCCCTGGACGTCGACACGCCGCACGGCCAACCTTCGCGCCTCGCGCCCGACCCGGGAGCGAAGAGGAGGTCCGATGCGCGCCGTTTCTGTCATCGCCGCATGCGTCGTCGTCGCCTGCGCGGCGGCCGCCGTTTGGTGGCTGACGCGATCCGCACCGCTGGCGCCGACGAACGTCACCGACGCGACCACGCCGGACTCGTCTCCGCCGACGCTCCCCGTCGCCCCTTCGGCCGCACGCGTCGATCCCTCCGCTGCGCGCACCGACCTCTCCGCCACCGCGACACCGACCGTCACCGACGCCACGGTCCACGGCCGTTGCATCGACGACAACCGCGCCCCGCGCCCGGCCGTCCGCGTGACCACGAACCGGCACGGCGTCGCCGCGCAGACCACCGGCGCCGACGGGACGTTCACGTTCCGCGTTCCGCCAACCACCGACCGCGCCCTGGGCCTCCATTTCCACGCCGCCGACTGCGTCACGATGCGGCTCACGTGCCCCGATCTCGCCGCCGGCGCGATCGTCGATCTGGGTGACATCGTCCTGACCGGCGGCGTGCGGGTCATCGGTCGCATCGTCGACGCCGACGGTCGACCGGTTGCCAACCGGGCCGTCACGCTGCGGACCACCGAGCCCGAACCGGAACCAGGGGTCGCGGCAACGTCGCAGTCCGTGTCTGCCGGCACCGACGCCGACGGCAGGTTCGCGTTCGCGACTCCGCTCCGGGCCGGAACTTGGTTGCTCTCGAACCGATCGATGAACGTGCTCCAGCCGGGCCCGCGCGTCGTCCTCGCCGGCAAGGAACATGTGCTCGACATCGTCGTCGCGACTCCGCCGCCGACGACGACGATCGAAGGTCGCGTCGTCGACGACGTCGGCGCGGCGGTCCCGTTTGCGTGGGTCGACGTCGTCGACCACGACGGCCGCACCCAAGGCTCCCGATCGGTGACGCGCGACGACGGACGCTTCGCGCTGCGCTTCGAGACCACGGCCGTCCCCCCGGAGCCGTTCGCGCTGCGCGTGCTCACGGCGAACCACGAACCGCTCGTGACCGAACGGCTGCACCGAACCGGGACGAAGGACGTGACCCTCGTCGTGTCGCGTGGGCGGGAGGTCGAACTGCACGTCCGTCGCGCCGATGACGGGACGCCGGTCGAGCATTTCACCGTCGACTGGTCAGCGCACCCCGACGATCGTTCGCCGCGCGTGAAAGGCGCTTGGGAACACGGCGATGGCCCGCATCGGAACGGCATCGCACGGTTGCCGCGCTTGCCCCGCGGCCGCTATCTGCTGTCGATCACGCCGACTCCGGCGACCGGCCTCTGCGCCGCGTCCTTCGTCGACCTCCCCGTCGACGACCGTTCGCCGTCGATCGTCCCCATTCTGTTGTCACCGCCGTCGACGCGTCGCGTCGTCGTCGCGGATCCGCACGATCGACCAATCGCCGGTGCCACGGTCGAACTCGTCGTCGCGACCCCCAGGGCGCGCGTCGTCGACACCGCGACGACCGACACCGCGGGAACGTGCCAACTTCGAGGTTCCCCGACGTCGATGCACACCGTCCGGGTCGGCAGCGCAGGCTCGCTGCCGGTCGTCGTCGAGAACGTCTCTCTGTCCGATCCACAGCCCCTGCGCGTCGTCGCAATGATTGGCGCCACACTGCGCGGACGGCTCGTCCCGCTCGCCGTCGTGGACGAGCTGACCAGCAAGCGTCCCGGCGGAATGCGCGCGAGCCCGACGCTGACCCTGCGCGGCAGTGGAGTAGGTGAAGTACCACTCGCCGCCGACGGCTCGTTCGTCATTGCCGCAGTTCCGACGGGCAGCTTCGACCTGCGATTGCGACTGGGGCGACTCGGGATCTCCGGCAGCGAAGTGACGTTGCGCGCCGGAATGTCCTTGGTCGCCGGGGAAACGACGGATGTCGAGATCGACGTCTCCGCGCACCGGCCCGCGCGCTTGCTCGGAACGGTCTGGCTCGACGGCAAGCCACACGACGGCTTCGTCCGCATCGGGAATGGCGCCGAGATGCAAACCGTGCTCGCCGACGGCGCGGGACGCTTCGACGTCGCGCTTCCTCCGGGCACATGGCGCGTCGGTGCCGCGCGCGGGCAGTCGAACGAGAACACGATCGCCTTCGCCGCGCCCGAGGTTGCGCAGCTCGACGCCGGGCAGACGCGAGAGTTCGCGTTCCACGCTCGTTCGGCGCAGCAGAAGGTCCGCGTCCTCGCCGCCGATGGCACGCCGGCCGTCGGCGTGACGCTGCTCGGCCCGTCGGGCGCTCTCGGCAGCGTCGTCCGCGCCGCGCCAACCGACGCCGAAGGACGCACCGAACTGCTCGGAAGTCCCGGCACGCATGAACTGCGCGCCCGCGTCGGCCCGTTGCACGCCCGAACGTCGAAGCTCGGCCCCCTGACGCTGCCTTCGAGCGACGACGTCGTCGAACTTCGCCTTCCGCCGGATCGGGACCGTTGAACGCCATGCGCCAAACCTCGCTCGTCGTCGTCGCCGTTCTGCTGATCGCCGCGTCATCGTGGTGGCTGACGCGCGACGCGGATCCGTCGGCGCCACCGACGCACCCGGCGAATGCGAGCGTCGACGCCGCGCCGCCGCCGGCGCACGTCGACGCACCGACGCCGCGCGCCGAGCTCGAGGTCCAATCGAAGACACCTCCACCCGAGCCAGGCTCAGCCATCGTGCGCGGCCGATGCGTCGACGCGGCGGGCACCCCGCTCGCCGGCGTCACCGTTTCGCTGCGCGGGCGTTCGACCGCTCGGGCTCGCGAGCAACCGCCGAGCGCGTGGACGGACCCGGAACGCCAGCAGACCGCCGCCGACGGCCACTTCGCATTTCGCTTCGTGCCCCCGGTCACGCACGCGTTCGACGTCGAGGGCGCTGCACCCGGTCGCACGACGTGGGTTGCACGGTGGGCGAACATCGCAGCGGGTGCCGACATCGATCTCGGCGACGTCGCGATGTCCGCCGGCTGCGTCGTTCGCGGACGCGTCGTCGATCCGAGCGGGCAGTGGCAGCGAGACGTCCCGATCGCACTCGAACGTGACGATCTCGTTCCCGGTGCGACCGTGCAGCCGACACCGCGTCAGACCACGCGAAGCGGCCACGACGGGACGTTCACGTTCGCCGCGCCGTTCGCCCTCGGCGCATGGCGACTGCGCGTCGACGGCGTTCGGCTGATCCAACCCGAACCCGTCGTCGTCCTCGGCAAGCCCGAACACGTGCTCGCGCTCGTCGTCGAACCCCGCCCCGAACCACCGACGATCGAAGGCGTCGTCGTCGACGAACACGACCTGCCGATCGCCCGCGCGAGCGTCCGCGCGTTCCGCGATCGACGCCCGGTCGGCCACGGCTCCTCCGACGCACGCGGCGCATTTCGGACGCAGCGATCCGAGAACGACACGTCGGAGCAGCCAGTCGCGCTGACCGTCGACGCGCCCGGCTACGAGCCCCTCGAGACGCCGCCCGAACACCGCTTCGGCACGAAGGACGTCCGACTCGTGCTGCGCCGCGGCCTCGGTCTCGACGTCGTCGTCGTTCGCGCCAGCGACGGCACGCCGGTCGAGGACTTCGGTGTGCGGCTGATTCCGGGACCCGAGATCGCACGCGTCCCGCGTGTCGACCCCCGGGCGTTCCGCGGCGGCATGCACCACGCGAATGGCATCGCGCGGATCCGCGGTGTCGCGCGCGGTCGCTACTCCGTCTGGGTCGAACCGGTCGACACGAACGCGCTGTGCACGGCCCACTTCGTCGAGGCGACGGTCGCGGATGGCGCGCCGTCGATCGTCGAAGTGCGGCTCGCAGCTCCGACGTCACGCAATGTCGTCGTCGAACGCGCCGACGGGACACCGGTCGTCGGCACGACCGTCGAGTTGCTGCTCGGTGACGGAACGAAGCCGATCACGCTGCACACGTC
>JAEYTU010000568.1 GCA_023433825.1 Planctomycetota bacterium | reverse complement strand
CGCAGCGCGAGTAGATCCATGCGGCCGCGCAGCGTAGCCGCCGTCAGTTGCCGAGTTCGTCGATCATCTCGACGAGCCGCTCGCGCACCGGTCCGGACGCGCCCTCGAGCCGCGTTCGCAGGAACGCGACGAGCGGCGCCTGCGTCGACACCTCGCCGTGGACGACGCGACGCGTGATCGCGAGCGCCGCGAGGATCCGCGCGTCGTCGCGACCGTCGAACACGACCTTCAATCGTTCGACGACGACGCCGACCCAGGCGGCGTTGACGACCTGCGCCTCACGTTCGTCGAAGCCGTCGAGACTGAAGCTCTCGGACAGTTCCCGAGCGCCATCGTCCGCATCCGGGTCGTAGACCTTCCAGAGAGCGACCGGATCGGTGAACACCGCATCGGCGACCAACGTCCGCGTCGTCGCGTTGCGCCGAAGCTCCCCGAACACGATCGCGAGCGTCGCGTCGGCACGTGACACGAGCTTCAGCAGTCGGGTCAGCCGCTCGGCCGTCCACGGCACGTGCAGCGGCGCGATCGAAATCTCGAGTCCCTGGACGAACCGCTCGAGCAGCGACGATCGCGCGGCGAGCGGCACGGCCTCGATGCGCCGCAAGCACTCGTCGAGCGCATCGCCGTCGTTCATCCGCAGTTGCCGCGCGACGTGCGCCAGCGCGATGCACCGAAGGTCGAACAGCGTCGGGTCGGCACCGACCAGCAGCCACTCCGCGACCGTCATCGGCACCGACGGATGGTCGCCGAGCAACGCGTGCTCCATCGCCTTGCGAATCCGCAGCGGCGTCTCGGCGCCGGTCATCGCAGCCAGCGTGGCCGGACGCGCGTCGGCGCGCCGCAACAACGCGTTCGTCGCAGCGGCGATCGACGTCGGTTCCTCGGTGACCAGTGCGGCGTCGTCGATCGCGACGATCGCGGCGAGAAGTTCGGCGGCGGACCGGGACGTCGCGCGCAGCATCGCGCGGTGCGGCGGCTCCGGCTCGCTGACAACCCAGGCCATGCGCTTGCTCGGTCCCGACGCGAGCAACTTCGCCCAGACCTGCGCGTCGTCGGCCCAGCGGCTGGTCCGCGCGAACGCGCGCTCGCTCGGCATGACGTCGAGGATCATCAGCATCTCGACGGCGCGCTCGGCGAGTGCGACTTGTCCGGATTCGGACGCTCGCAACAGCGCGGGGACCGCACCCTTTCCGAACGCGAGGATCTCGCCGACCAACGCGCCGATCTCCCGCGCGCGTTGCTTCGCCTCTGCGTCGTCGGTCGGCTCCGGGCCGATCTTCCCAGCGAGCCGCTGCACGAGTCCGAGGATCTCGCTCTGCACGTCCTCGCTGAACAACCGCCGCTCGTACCACTCGTCGTACGAGTCGCGCAGGTCGACCGCCGTCAGTTCGCGCAGGTGCGTGCGGGCCTTCGCGACCACGTCTTGCTGGTCGGCGTGGTCGCGCAGCACCTGTCGGAACGTCGCGAGCGCAGCGTCGTGCTTGCCGAGCCGCTGCTGAACGGCGCCGGCGTGCAGCAGCGCGCGCGCGCGCGTCGGCGCCGGGCCGTCGGCGTGCGAGGCGGCGAGGTAGCCCTTCAGCGCCGTGTCGAGGTCGCCGGCGCCGGACTCGGCCCACCAGGCGTCGCGGAATGCGCGTTCGGCGGCGCTCGCCGGTGTCGTGGCGTCGATCTGCGCAGGCCTCTGGTTCTGCGCGGGCAGCGTCGTCGCGAGTGCCGCGCCGAGGAACGTCGTCGTGAAGATCTGTCGTGCGTGCATGTCTGTTCTCCGTTGGATGACGACGCGATCCTCGCCGTCACGCGCGGCGCGATTGCGAGGACGGTGTGAGATCCCTGCGAGAGAGTCACGGATCGAACCGGTAGCCGACGCGATGAACGGTCACGATGTGGCGCGGCGACGACGGATCGGCCTCGACCTTCTTTCGCAGCGCGACGACGTGGTAGTCGACGGTCCGCGTCGTCGGGAAGCGGTCGTGACCCCACACGCGGTCGAGCAGTTCGCCACGGCCGATCGTCTTGCCCGGATGGCGCGCGAGGTACAGCAGCAGCTCGAACTCCATTCGCGTCAGCTCGACGGTCGCGCGACCGCGACGGAGCAGACGCGCGCCGACGTCGAGTTCGCATTCGCCGATCGCGAGGCGCGCGGCGGTCGCCGGTGGCTCGGCCGATCGCTGGAGGACCGCACGAATGCGCGCGACGAGTTCGCGCAGGTGGAACGGCTTGACGACGTAGTCATCGGCGCCGTCTTCGAGGCCTTCGACGCGGTCGTTCGCCTGCCCGCGCGCCGACAGGACGACGACCGGTGTGCGGTCGCCGCGCGCGCGCAGCCACCGCAGCACGTCGAGTCCGTCGCCGTCCGGCAGCCGGCGGTCGAGGACGACGATCTCGGCCGGGCGTTCGAGCGCGGCAATCGCCGCGGCGACCGTGTCGACGACGTCGACGCGGAACGACTGCGACGAAAGGTGATCCTGCAGACCGCGTTGGATCGCGGGTTCGTCCTCGACGAGCAGCAAGCGCGG
>JAEYTU010000539.1 GCA_023433825.1 Planctomycetota bacterium | reverse complement strand
AACAGCAGCGACGAACGGTGCACGACGTCGCAGGCGATTTCGAGCTCGTCGATCCGTGCGGCGAGGTTCGCGACGCCGAGGCGGGAGCGGCGCCATGCGCGTTCGGCAGGCTCGCGGCCGATCAACTTCGTGAGCTTCGTGAGCGGAACGTCGATGTCGTATTGGACGAGCGCGGTCGACGCCGACGTCGATCCGCGCATCGGCCCGCGACGATCGACGAGGACGACGCGTAGCCCCGCCTCCGTCAGCGCCTCCGCGACCATCGCGCCGCTGATGCCCATTCCGACGACGAGGACGTCGGTGCGAACGTCGCGGCGCAGCGGCGACGTCGGGACGGTCGGCGCGCGATACGCGCTCCAGACGGGCAGGCCGGTGCGGAGGTCGAGGGCGCGTTTCATTGGGGCGCGAGACGGTAGCGGCGGCGCCACGCGGCCGTGTGTCTCGGTAGGCTTGCGCCGTCGTGGCAACGGATCCGTTCCAGCACTTCGACGAGCAGCGGCGTTCCTACGAGCTGCTCGACGAACACCGCGCGGCGTTGGTCGCCGAAGCGCGCGGACTGCTCGCGGACGAACCCGACGCCGAGATCGTCGGACTGATCGTCGACGGCGACGCCGCAGAGGCCGTCGCGATCCGGGAGGCCATCACGACGGCGACCGGTCGTCCACTCGGCGAACTCGGATTCCGCGGCCTCGCGCCGCGAGCGTTCGTCGTCGAGATCCTGCGCGGGACCGCACCGGCGACGCTCGAATGGCTGCCGTCGTCGCGAACCGAGGACCGGCGAATGCTGCCACTCGTCGTCATCACGAAGGGCGGGGTTCGGTTCGGGGCGGTGGTGTGCGAGTAGTGGGGTTTGCTTCCCCGGTCGGAATTCAGAGCGAGCGCGTCTGCGGCGACGCGGACCAGGTGATCTCCGGCACGATCCACGGCCAGGCGTCGCGGCGCAGCCCTTCGCGGTAGCGAGCGCCTTCGTGGTTTCGCCGTTGGACGAGGATCGCGGCGATGCGAACGCTTCGGAACGCCGATGCCGATCGTTCGCTCCCGCCGCATCTCGGCGAGCGTTGCAGCGAAGAAGTCGACGACGGGGAACTTGCTCTGCCGATGACTGCCTTGCTCGTCGACGAATGCGGCCAACGCCTGCGTGACGTGCGCGAGCTGGGATTCGCGCGGCCAGCGTGTGCACACCGGTCGCGAGTGACGGCATGCGGGGTGGGAGTCTACGTCGATGACGAGGTGCTTACCGAGGGTGCGTCGTCAGCGACCTAACGTCGCGCCCATGGTTCGACATGTCCTCTTCGGTTCCGTCGTCTGGCTGACTGCCAGCGCTCTCTCTGCCCAGCACTTCGTTTCGGTTGGCTCCGAACCACGACGCACGACGCGTGCGGCCTGGATCGGGATGTCCGGCGAACAGAGTGTCTCCGTCGATTACGGCCAGCCCGAGTGGCGCGCCGAACACGATCGATTCCTGAACGAGCGCGCGGCGACGCCGCTGCTGTTGGGCCGCGGCGCGCTGACCACGCTTCGGACCGACGTCGAACTGACGTTCGGCGCACAGAAGTTGGCGCGGGGCCGTTGGTACGTCGGCGCCCGACGTGACGATCGCAAGGAGTGGTCGCTCGCGTTCTTTGCTGCCGACCGCGTCGACGTCAGCGCCGGCGGCGCGACGGCGATCCTGTCGACCGAGCCGGATTTGCGCGTTCCGGTGCGATGGTCGAGCGACGCCGAGGTCGTCGAGCGGTTCGACATCTCGTTGACCGACGACAAGCGGTCGGCGCGCGGATTGGAATTGGCGTTGGCGTGGGGGCCGTACCGCATGCGCGTGAACTTCACGGCGGCGTTCGACGATCGAAAGCCGGAGGGCGCGCCGGACTTCGCGACGACGCCTGCGGGGAAGGGCACCAAGACTGCGTCCGGATTGATCTATGAGCAACTGCGCGCGGGGACCGGCCCCAGGCCGGGGCCAAAGGACAAGGTGCGCGTGCATTACGCGGCCTGGCTCGCCGACGGCACCCTGTTCGACTCGAGTCACCTGAGCGGCGAGCCGTTCATCATGGAGCAGGAATGGGTCGTCAAAGGCTTCGCCGAGGGGCTGCAGTTGATGCAGCCCGGCTCGATCTACCGGCTGACGATTCCGCCAGACCTCGCCTATGGCGAACGCGGCGCCGGCGACCGCGTGCCGCCGAACTCGACGCTCGTGTTCGTCGTGACGTTGCTCGGGATCGAGAAGACTTGATCGATGGACGCGCGCGGGGTGGGGGCGTCACTTCCTCGATTCCAACCACCGCAAGAGCCGCGATCGGAGGCTGTGCTCGGTGAAGGGATTCCCGCTTGGCGCGCGGTCCGCCGACACAGGTTCCAGTGCGCGCAATGACGGTCGGCGGAGATCTCCGATGCGGATGACGCGTACTGTCGCGACCGGCGCGGCGAAGATCGACGTCCCGAAGACGTCCGACAACAGCATGTCGTCGTTCTGCCTTGTTCCGACGTACTGGAACAGGAGCACCGCTCCGACCATCGATCGCTCCAACGGGATCGGCATCGGAACACCGACCGGCGTCGCTCTGGCGCCGGGCTCGATCGACACCGGAAACGTGGCGAACGACGACGGTTCGAGGACGGGATGTGCTCCGATCGTCGTGACCGGATCGCCTGCCGCACCGCGCAATGCCATCCATACGGACACTTGCAACGTCTCGCGTTGCGCGAGAGGTGTTGGCGCCAGGATCGGGCACGAGATCGCGAACTCGTCGTTGCCGATTGCGCAAGCCTCCGGACGCAGGAGTCCGCGGCCGAACTGCATCGTTCCTGCTTCGGTCCTCGGCTGACCGTGGCGGACGAGCGGATGCACGATCCGGCTGTGTGGCGCGAAGGGGCTCGTGACGATGTAACGATCGCCAGGCACCAACGCGGTCGTCGGGACGACGTCGACCCATTCGTTCGCGGTGGTCACGGATCCCCACCCGACAACGGACGCGAAACGCTCGTGCACGAGTTGGAAGAACCCGACGACCGGCCCGGTCACGCGCAGTCGATCGATTCCGGCATGACTCGGATCCTGCACCAAGTAGCGATCGAAGGCGTCGGGCTGGTCTTCGCTCAGGCCCCTGAGCTCGAGCTGCCAAGCCCCGAATGTGTCGTGGAGCCACGGATACGTGACCGGCGAGAACGCCCGCCGCACTTCGATGCCGATCCGAGGTGGCTGCTCCGCGCCGACGGTGAGTCGGTGCGCGTGGGCGTTCTGCAGATCCGGCATCGTCCGTCGATCCGCAATGACGACGAACGAGGTCACGGCCGGTAGCGGCGTCGAGTCCGCGCCGTCCCACGGAGCCATCAGGATTCGTTGGCCGACGAAATCGAGGACGTAGAGGCGCGCGTCGGATCGGTTCCAAGCGACGCTGACGAGGTCGACTCCCGGCCAACGCACGATCTCGTCGATCCGAACCGTGCGAGGTGTGCTGCTGCGATCGAGTCGAAGTCGAGCGAGGACCCCCGTCGCTCGATCGACGAC
>JAEYTU010000514.1 GCA_023433825.1 Planctomycetota bacterium | reverse complement strand
GGCCGCGACCGACCCGATCCAGCCGGTCGCCGTCGACTACATGGTCGTCGGCCGAACGCTGACGCTCGGCGGGCTGCTCGGCGCGGGTTGGCTCGCGTATCGCGGGGTCCCCGCCGGCGGCGCGGCCGTCGCGTTGATCGGCATGGGACTGCTGGCCGTGTTCTTCTGCGGCATGTTGCCGGCCGCCCAGGCCGAGCATCGCGCCGAGGGCGTCCTGGTCCGGCTGCTGCCGATGCTGCGGATCTTGCGCGCCGTCGCGCTGTTCCCGCTGGTCCTGCCGATGCGATTCCTGACCGCCGTCGCGTCGAAGCTGCTCGGCCTCCACGACGTGCCGGCGACGGCGCCCGACGTCATCGCCGACGAGATCTTGACTGCGGTCACCGACTCCGCGACCGAGAACGCACTCGAGCCGACCGAGAAGGAGTGGATCGAGAACATCGTCGCGCTGAAGGACCTCGGCCTCGCCGGCCTGCTGACGCCGCGGACCGACATGGTCGCGTTCGAGGACACGACGGAGCTGTCCGTCGCGCTCGCCGAATCGGTCCGCACCGGTCACTCCCGCTACCCGGTCTACACGGGCACGATCGACAACGTCGTCGGCGTTCTCTACGTCAAGGACATGCTCGGCCGGCTGACCGGCGCGGGATCGGGCGAACCAACGGAAGGTTCGGTCGAGGGGACGACGGTCAAGGACCTGATGCGGCTGCCGATGTTCGTCCCAGAGACGATGAAGGCCGACGAACTGCTGGCCGAGTTCATCGGCAAGCGCGTCCAGCTCGCGATCGTCCTCGACGAGTACGGCGGCACGGCCGGCGTCGTCACGCTGGAGGACGTGTTCGAACAGATCGTCGGCGACATCAGCGACGAACACGACGCCGAGGAGCAGGCGATCCGCGTCGTCGAACCGCATCGGATCCTCGAGCTCGCCGGCTGGGCGTCGGTCGAGGACGTCAACCCACTGCTCGAGATCCGAATCCCCGAGAGCGGCGAGTACGAGACGGTCGGCGGGTATCTGCTGCACACGCTCGGACGGGTTCCGAAGACCGGCGAGACGTTGATCGTGGACGGCTTGGAGTTCGTCGTGCTGCAGGCCGACGACCGTCAGATCGCCGCGCTCCGCGTGACGGTACCGGCGACGCAGCCGACGCAGGGCTGACGCATTGCCGACGTTGCGGGCCTTCGTCTGGCGGCGGCACGACTTCCGCGAGTCGAGCCGGGTCGTCGCGCTGGTGACCCGCGACGAAGGCCGGATCCACGTGCTGGCGAAGGGCGCGCATCGCCCGGGGAGCCAGTTCCTCGGCCGGCTCGACTTCCTGAACCTCGTCGACGCGACGTGTTCTGCCGGCGGCGACCGATTACGGCTGCTGTCGCGCGTGACACTCGTCCACGAGCCGCGCGCGCTGCGGACGCCGGCGCGATTCGCCGCGGCGGCACACGTCGCCGAATTGGTCGACCACTTGTTCCACGACGGCCGCCCGGACCCTTCGGCGTTCGACCTGCTGGCCGGCGCACTGACGCTGGTCGAACGGTGCCCGAAGCGCGCACTGCCGCGCGTCGTCGCCGGGTTCGAGCTGCGCTTTCTCGCGCTGCTCGGCGTGCTGCCGGCGTTCGATCGATGCTCGGCGTGCGGGCGAACGAGCCGCGAACTGTTCGCCGAATCGCGCAGCCTCGCGCTGCATTGCGCGACACACGCGCAGCATCGGGCGCCGCTCCGGCCGTCGGCACTGCACTGGCTGGCGACGACCGACGTCGCACCGGGACGCACGTGGCCGACGCTCGCCGACGTCGACGGCGCCGATGCGGCGCTCGCGCTGCTCGGCGAATGGGTCGCGACGACGCTCGAACGTCGTCCGCGGCTGCGCGCGCTCGCGTTGGCCGAGTCGCGCGGATGAACGCGAACTTGCACGTCGCGCACGGTTCAAGTTCCATGCGCCGCATGTTCGTCGTGCCGCGCGTGATCCTCCTCGCGATCCTCGCCGGCTGCTCCGCCACACCGCCGGAACCCCGCGCCGGGCTCGCGTTGGCCGAGGAGGCGATCGCCGGTGGACGCCCAGCCGAGGCCATCGACGTTCTCGCCGAATACACCGAGGACACGTTCCGAGACCCGGAGGCCGACTTCACCGAGGCCGAGCTCGAACGGTTCAAGGCATTGCAGGCGAAGGCACTACTCGACGCCGGCTACTGGTGGCGCGCCTACCGCGTCGTGCGGGAGTTTCCCGAGGAGCATCGCTTCAGCCCGTACTACCCCGACGTCGAGCGGATCGTGTTCACGGCCGGGAGCAACCTGATCCGCAGCGACTGGAAGTTCTTCTTCTTCGCCGACGACGCCGACGACGGACGCGTCGTGCTGGAGCACTTCCTCGAGAACTACCCGCGCAGCCGGCACAAGGGCGACGCGCTGCAGCTGCTCGGCGAGAAGTCGTTCGTCGAGGGCGACTGGCGCATGGCGATCTCGCGCTACACCGAGCTGCGGATCGAGCACCCGGACAGCGAGTGGACGACGCTGGCGCTGTATCGGATCGCGATGGCGCGGTACCGGGCGCTGTCCGGGCCGCTGTACGACCTCGACGAGATGGTCATGACCCGCAACGAACTGCGGGACTTCATCGCCAACTCGCCGGAGAACGTCGCCTTCGTCGCCGACGCGCGCGAGGCGCTCGCCGTCGTCCAGCAGTGGCTCGGCGAACGGCACGTCTGGCTCGCCGACTTCTACCGGCAGATCGACAACCCGCTCGGCGAACGCCACCACCTGCGGATCGCGGCCGAGGAGTTCGGCGAGACGGTCGCCGGCGCAGCCGCACGCGCGCGCCTCGGCCGCGAAACGCCGGGTGCGGCGGAGGGCCGTTGAGCCGCTCTCGACGGGCGGCGTCGGTCGCGTTCGCGACGCTGGCGGCCATCCTCACGGCGACTTCGTCCGGATGCGGCTACTCGTTCGGTCACTCGGGCGGCGGTGGCGTCCGGACCGTCGCGATCGAGATCGCCGGCAACGACACGTTCTGGCAGCGGCGCGAGATCTCGCTGACGCGCGCCGTCGCGACGATCCTGCCGCGCCACACCGACTACGTCGTGACCGGGCACGACCGCGCCGACGCCGTGCTTCGGGTGCGGATCGAAACTCTGGATCCGCGGACGCTGGTCGTCGGCGCGACGCCGCTGGTCGAAGGCGCGCTCCGCTACCGCGTGCACGTCCAACTCGTCGACCGACGCACCGGCGTCGTGCATCGCGATCGGGTCGTGCTCGATCAAGCCGAGTACCGGACGTCGATCGGCGAGGGGGTTGCTTCGGCTGCGCGAGAAGCCGATGACGACCTCGCCCGTAAGATCGCGCTCGCGCTGGAGGACCCGTTCTGACGATGGAAGCGGAGTTTCCGAGCACGGAACCCGCTGACGCAATCAGCGCATCGCGTGCAACGAGCGCGACGAGACCGACGACCCCGCCCCGGCACACGGCGACGGGCGACCGACGAACGAGATGAGCGAACCGAAGAACAAGTTGCCCCGTCAGGACGATCCTCGTTCGCAGAAGCGTCCCCGCGGCTTCGGTGGCGTACTGCTGATCATGGCGCTGCTCGCCGCGCTGTTCGTGCTGGTCTCCCAGTCCGGTCCCGAACACCCGTCGTCGATCTACGACTTCTACCGGCGCCTCTTCGCCGGCGAGCTGCACCGCCTCGAGTTGAGCCAAGGAACGGTCACGGCGCACTTCGGCGACGGGCAACAGATTCCGCGTGGCTCGATGGAGGTCGTCCTCGACCGGTTCGCGGCCGACGACCTGCCGTTGATGCGCGAGATCCAGGCGCTGCTGCCGGCCGACGTCAACACCTATGCGCAGGGCGGCCTCGGTCAGTTCGCCCGCGACGTCGTCGAAGGCCGCATCGTCGTCAAGCGCGCGATCTTCGTCAGCGTCGTCGACGGCCGACCGTCGGCGCGGACCAGCGAACGCGCCGAGAACGACGCCGTTCCGCGGCCGGGCTCGTTCCTCGGCGCGATCGTCCAGGACCGTCATCGCACGCGGTACGTGAAGATCGATCCGCAGGCCGACGACGACGTGACGCTTCTCGACGTTCGCAAGCGTCTCGCCACGGCGGCCGTGCCGATCGACGACCGCGCGCTGAGCCTCGACCGAACCGCGTTCGCCGTCCGCGAGCCGAACACGACGCTGCTGGTGTTCTTCGGGACGATCGCGCCGTACCTGCTCGTCATCCTGCTGGTCTGGTTCTTCATCTTCCGGCAGATGCGCTCCCCCGGCGGCGGCGGCGTGCTGTCGTTCGGGCGCAGCCGTGCGGCGCTGTACACGAAGGAGAATCGGACGAACGTCACGTTCGACGACGTGGCCGGCGTCGACGAGGCGAAGGACGAACTGCGCGAGATCATCGAGTTCCTGAAGAACCCCGGGAAGTTCGCGAAGCTCGGCGGCAGCATCCCGCGCGGCGTGCTGCTCGTCGGCTCGCCCGGCACCGGCAAGACGCTGCTCGCGAAGGCGATCGCGGGCGAAGCCGAAGTGCCGTTCTTCAGCATCTCCGGCAGCGACTTCGTCGAGATGTTCGTCGGCGTCGGCGCGAGCCGCGTCCGCGACCTGTTCAAGCAGGCGCGCGAATGCAGTCCATGCCTCGTGTTCCTCGACGAGATCGACGCCGTCGGCCGCAAGCGCGGTTCCGGCATGGGCGGCGGTCACGACGAACGTGAACAGACGCTGAATGCGATCCTCGTCGAGATGGACGGGTTCGACAGCGACAAGGGGATCATCCTGATCGGCGCGACGAACCGCCCCGACGTCCTCGACCCCGCACTGTTGCGTCCGGGTCGCTTCGACCGCCAGGTCGTCATCGACAAGCCGGACCTGAAGGGCCGCGAGGCGATCCTGAAGGTGCACTCGCGCAAGGTGAAGATGAGCCCGCTCGTCGACCTCGCGAAGATCGCGCGCGCGACGCCGAACTTCTCCGGCGCCGACCTGTCGGCCGTCATCAACGAGGCGGCGATCCTCGCCGCGATGAAGGGCAAAGAGTCCGTCGAGATGCCGGATCTCGAGGAAGCGCGCGATCGCGTGCTGTGGGGTCGCGAGAAGCGTTCGCGTTCGCGCGAGGCCGAGGAGTTGAAGGTCACGGCGATCCACGAGGCCGGCCACGCACTCGTCACGACGTTGCTGCCCGACCTCGATCCGGTGCACAAGGTGACGATCATCTCTCGCGGCATGGCGCTCGGCGCGACGATGTCGCTGCCGGAGAAGGACGACTACAACATGCGCCGCAAGAAGCTGCTGGCGCGGATCGCGATGTGCTACGGCGGCCGCGCCGCCGAGGAAGTCGTCTTCGGCGACATCTCTGCCGGCGCGCAGAACGACATCGAGCAGGCGACGCACCTCGCGAAGGTCATGGTCTGCGAGCTCGGGATGAGCGAGGTCATCGGACCGGTCAAGTACACGTCGGACAGCGAGAGCCCGTTCCTCGGCCGCGAGTTCCACCTGCGTCCCGATCTCTCCGAGCAGACGATGCAGACGATCGATCGCGAAGTGCGTGCGATCCTCGACGAGCAGTACCAACGCGCCGTCGACCTGATCCGGACGCACCGCGGCGTGCTCGAGGCGATCTCCGACGGTCTGCTGAAGCACGAGACACTCAGTGGCGAGGAGGTCGTCGCGATCGTCCGCGGCGACTCGCTCGACGAGTTCCGCGCCGCGCAGGACCGACGTCTCGCCGAGGAACGCGCCGCCGCCGCGAAGGCCGAGCGCGACGCCGCGCGCCGCGCCGTCGCAGGAC
>JAEYTU010000458.1 GCA_023433825.1 Planctomycetota bacterium | reverse complement strand
TGGTGGTGGCTGCGCGCGTCGATGCTCGAAGGCCTCCCCGACACCGGCACGATCGCGTGGCTGTCGAACCCGCTCGCGCACGAGGCGGCCGGTCCGCGGTTCCGGACGGCGACGGTCGTGCTGGCGTGGTCGCTGCTGCGCACGCTGATCCCGTTTCAACTCGTCCACGACCACGGCCCGCTGACGTTCGCGATCCAGTCGTCGCCGTTCGGCGTCGGCTACCTCGCGTCGGGCACGGTGCTGCTCGTCCTGCTGATCGGCGGACTGTGGAGCGCGCGACGCCATCCGCTGCTGTTGCTCGCGGCGACGTCGTTCCTCGGCTTCGCATTCGTGACCAGCAACCTGCCGTTCGCGATCGGGACCGTCTACGGCGAACGTCTCTCCTACACGCCGGCGCTCGGACTGACGTTCGCCGTCGCATGGCTCGTGCAGCGCGTCGAGCCGACGCGGCGACGTCGCATCGTGCTCGTGGCGGTCGCAGCGTGGTGTCTGTGGTCGGTCGTGCAGGTCGTCCCGCGGCACGCCGACTACCGCGACGAGCCGACGCTGGTCGCCGTCGATGCGCAGCGCAACCCGGCATCGCTGCGGATGCAGATCGTGATGGCCGGACGCGACGGTCAGGCCGGCGACGTCGCCGGAGCGATCCGCCGACTCGAACGCGTCGTCGCGTCTGCACCCGATCTCGCGCTGGCGTGGAACGCGCTGGGTGAACAGCAACTCGCCGCCGGACGGCTCGACGAGGCCGAGCAGAGCCTGCGTCGCGGACTCGTCGCCAAGCATCGCCAGCCGCGCGAGGACGGGTTCCGATTGCACGGCAACCTCGGCACCGTGCTGAAGCTGCAGCGCCGGCTGCCGGAGGCGTTCGAGTCACTCCAGATCTCGAACCAACTCGCACCGCAGCACCTGCCGACGATCGTCGAACTGATCGACGTCGCGCTCTCCGGCAACCAGCCGGACGCACCGATCGAGCACTTCCTGGCGCAAGGCGAGGCGATCGCTCCAGGCAATCCGGAGTGGCGGTTCTTCCGCGGACTGCTCGCGCAACGTCGCGGCGATCTCGCCGCCGCCGAGCGGGAACTTCGCGCTGCTCTGGACCGGACGTCCCCGCAACTCGGCGGTTTCGCCCGCGTCGTCGAGTCGCTCGTCCGGGTGCAAATCGCCCGTGGCAAGCGGACCGAGGCGATCACTGCGCTCGAACGAATGACCGCCGACCCGCGCCTTCCGCCCGAAACGCGCGAACGCCTGCGTCGCGTGCTCGACGGTGTCCGCGGCGGCTGACCGACGCGTCGCGCGCCGGCAGTAGACTGCGGCGCCTTTCACGGACACCCACACCAATGCGACACCGTCAACTCTTCGTTCTCCCCCTCCTCGCCACGGCCGCGCTCGCGCAGTCGACGCAAGTGATCCCCGCGTCGCTGACCAACACCGACGGCCCCGGCTCGACGTCGTTCCCGTTCGGCCTGTCGTCGCCCGCGCGCGTGCAGACGTACTTCGCCGCGTCCGAGACCGGGATCCTCGCCGCCGCCGCGGTTCGCTCGCTGGAGGTCCGCGCGAACGCGAACGCGACGACCGCCGCGAAGTCGTCGATCGATCTGCAGATCACGCTCAGCACGACGCCGGCGACGCTCGCCACACTCGTCGGAACGTTCGCCGCCAATCACGGCACGAACGCGGTCGTCGCCTACACGCGCAAGCTGACGAACCTCGCCGCGCTGCCGGCGTCGAACCCGGGTGGCTACGGCGGCGTCTGGATGCTCGACGCGCCGTTCGTCTACATCCCGGCGCAAGGCAACCTGCTGATCGACTACGACGTCGCGTCGCAGCCGAGTGGTGCGTGGACCGTCGACTCGCCGTTCACGTCGACGGCCGCGACGCACACGACGACGGGTGCCGCGTGCAATGGGTTGACCGCCGACAGCACCGGTGGACTGCTCGGCCAGGCGCTGACCTACTCGGTCACCGGCGGCCCGGCGAACGCCGCCGCGGTGCTGATGTTCGGCCCGCTGTTCCCGGCGCCGGTTCCGTTCCCGGGGCTTCCGGGCTGCAACGTCTACGTGAACCCGATCGTCGGCCTGACCGTGCCGCTCGACGGCGCCGGCGCCGGATCGCTGCCGCTGACCGTGCCCGAGAGCGCTGGGCTGCGTGGCGCGACGCTGAGCGCGCAGTTCGCGTCGACGCACACGGCTGGACTCGCTTTCTCGGCCGCGCGGTCGGTCACGTTCGCAGCGTTCGCCGCGGCGCGAATCACGAACACGACGACGAACACGTCGCCGACCGGCAGCGTCCAGCTCCGCTCGGCGATCGTCGTCCGCCTCGGAGTTTGAGATCCGACGGGGGCCGAGACCGCGATCGAATAGCCTGCGCGGCCATCGAAGGGTGCCCTCCATCGCGGTCCGCGATCGGACAGTGCTTGCTGGGGCCTCCCGTCCCGCTCGCAACACCGTCAGCGAACGCCGACCGCCCATGAACGCATCCCACGAACCTTTGCGCCACGCGAGGAATCGCGGCACGACCGGCCCATGAACCGCGGAAGAACCCAAGTCCTCGTCGTCCTGCTGGCGTTGATCGTCGCAGGCGTTGTCTACGTCCTCTCGACCTCTGGAACCCCGCCGGTCGTCGACCCGTTCCCCGAGCCGGGAACGCCGACGAACGAGACCGTCGCGCCGGACGACACCGATCCGGTCGCCGACGTCGACGGTGGCACGAAGCGGATCGAGACGAAGGTCGACGCCGCGCCGCGGCCCGGCGCCGACCCGCGCCTCGACGACCCCGAGATCCGCGCGGCGTTGACCGGCTTCACCGGCCGCGTCGTCGACGAACAAGTCACGCCGTGCGCCGAACGAAGGGTCCAACTCTGGCGCGTGGAGATGACGTCGATGATGGACAGTCTCGCGCGGCTGCCCGACCCGCCGACGCCGCCGGAGTTCCTCGCCGGCGAGGTGAAGACCGGCGACGACGGGCGCTTCGCGATCCCCGGAGTTTGGCCGGGCGGCATGTACCTGCTCGTCGCGGACGCTGGCGGCGAGACGCCGACGTTCCAACTCGTCGAGCAAGTTCCGTCGCCGGGACAGACCGTCGATCTCGGCGACATCATGCTGCGCCGCGGCGCGACGCTGACCGGCTTCGTCGCCGACGACGATGGCAAGCCGCTCGGCGGTGCGCTCGTGCGCGCGACGGATCTGCCGGGGATGGCGTTCACGTTCGTTCCGCTCGAACGGATCGATCCGCGCGGCGCCGCCGTGATCCGTGAACGGCCACCCGAGGTCGTCGTCGAGTTCCCGTCGTGGGGAGTGAGGATCTTCGAGT
Organism: Planctomycetota bacterium; assembly: GCA_023433825.1. GTDB lineage: Bacteria > Planctomycetota > UBA1135 > UBA1135 > UBA2386 > JAEYTU01. The sequence continues at coordinate 359 of JAEYTU010000458.1, read as the reverse complement.
CACTGCCGATCCCGACGACGCGCACCGGTGCCGACGGTCGATTCCGGCTGACGGGCATCGAGCCGGCGCTCGTCACGCTCGCCGTCACGGCGCCGAAGTTCACGTCGCACGTCAAGTCGGGTCTGAAGCTCGGCGCCGGTGAGACGCGGGACCTCGGCACGATTCGGATGTCGGTCGGAGAGTCCGCGGTCGGCCGCGTCGTCGACTCGAACGGCAAGCCGGTCGCCGGCGCCGAGCTCCTCGTCGCGCAAGCCAGCGCGGCGGCGCCGGTCGACTTCGCGGTCCGCGCCGGGACGACCGACGCCGACGGCCGCTTCGAGTGGAGCGGGATCTCCGGCGGCAAGGTCACGGTCGCGGCG
>JAEYTU010000426.1 GCA_023433825.1 Planctomycetota bacterium | reverse complement strand
GTCCTGTGGCGTTCGTGGTCGCGGACGCTGTCCGGCAACCGCGACTTCCGCGCGCCGAACCCGCCCGACGGCGCGACGATCCATCTCGTGCTCGCGGCGAAACCCGAACGCGCGCCGGTCGTCACGGTCCACGACGTGACCGGCAAGCAGATCGCCGCCGTGAACGGCCGCGCCGTCGCCGGCTTGCAGGTGCTGCACTACGACGGCCGCGTCGGCACTGGGCCGCGTGGCGCGCGCATCGCGCCGGGCAACTACTCGATCCGCTGTCGGATCGGCGACCAGGAGCTCGTCCAACCGCTCGTCGTCGAGATCGATCCGACCGTCCCCGCGGCCGCCGCTGCGGCTGCCGCCGCCGCCGACAGCGCCGCTGAACCCACCACCGACCGCGAGGGCTCCCGATGAACGCCATCGAACTTCACCGTTCCCTGTCCCTGGCGGCCGGCATCGCCATCGCGACGTTCGCCAGTCCGCGTCCGCTCGACGCGCAGGAGGATCGCGCGTTCCTGCAGGACGCCGTGTTCTCACGATTCGAGGCGCGCAACCTCGGACCGGCGAACTTCGGCGGACGCATCGTCGACTTCGCCGTCGACCCGCGCCGGACTTCGACCTGGTACGCGGCGACGGCCAGCGGCGGGCTCTGGAAGACCGTCAACAACGGCACGACGTTCACGCCGATCTTCGACCGCGAGCGCACGGTGTCGATCGGCGACATCGCGATCGCGCCGAGCAACGGCGACGTGCTCTACGTCGGCACCGGCGAAGCGAACAACCAGCGCAGCTCGTACTGGGGCGACGGCGTCTACAAGTCGATCGACGCCGGCAAGACCTGGACGAACGTCGGACTGACGCGGACCGAGCACATCGGTCGCATCGCCGTGCACCCGACGAATCCCGACGTCGTGTTCGTCGCGGCTGCCGGTGCGCTGTACTCGCCGAATCGCGACCGCGGGCTCTACCGATCGACCGACGGCGGCATGTCGTGGAGCTGTGTCCACTGGATCAGCGCCGACGTCGGCTTCATCGACGTCGTCATCGACCCGAAGAACCCGGACAACGTCTACGCGGCCAGCTACGAACGTCGCCGCCGCGCGCATCACTTCGACGCGTCCGGTCCCGGCAGCGCGATCTGGAAGAGCACCGACGGCGGCACTCGCTTCACGCGCCTGACCGGCGGCCTGCCGACCGGAGAGATCGGCCGGATCGGGCTCGACGTCTTCGCCGGCAACTCGCAGATCCTGTACGCGACGATCGAGAACGCGAACCCCGCCCCGCCGCAGCCGGCGCCGGCGCGCGTCGACACCGAGCCGAGCACACGGACGCCGAATCCACGTGAACCGCGAGAACCGCGCGAAGTGGACGCGCAGGCGGCCAACGCGCCCGGCGCGACTTCCGCCGCGCAGGATCCGAGCGAAACGAGCCGACGTCGACTCGTCGGCGGCGAGGTCTACCGGACCGACGACGGCGGCAGCACGTGGACGAAGACGAACACGCGCGAGGTCGGCGGCGCGCCGGGCTACTACTACGGCCAGATCCGTATCGACCCGCGTGACGACAAGGTCGTCTACGTCCTGTCGGTGCCGGTGCACATCAGCACCGACGGCGGCAAGACGTGGCGGAACGACTTCGGTCGCTCGGTGCACGTCGATCATCACGCGCTGTGGATCCATCCCGAGGACGGCAACCACGCGCTGCTCGGCAACGACGGCGGGATCGCGATCACGTACGACCGCGGCGCGACGATGGACCACGTCCATCACCTTCCGATCGGCCAGTTCTACACCGTCGGCGCGGACCTCCGAGATCCGTACTGGGTCTACGGCGGCACGCAGGACAACGGCACGTGGGGCATACCGAGCGCCGCGGACTCGACGGCAGGTCTGTCGTTCGCGCACGCGCGGAAGCTCGACGGCGGCGACGGCTTCCACGTCTTCGTCGACCCGATCGATCCTGACGTCGTCTACACGTCGACGCAGTTCGGTGGTCTGACGCGTCAAGCGCTCTCGACCGGCTCGCGCAAGGGCATCAAGCCGCGTCCCGAACGCGGCCAACCACCGCTGCGCTTCAACTGGATGTCACCGCTGCTGATCTCGCCGCACGACCCGCGGACGATCTGGTTCGGCAGTCAGTTCTTGCACGTCAGTCACGATCGCGGTGACACGTGGCGGACGGCGAGTCCCGACCTGTCGACCGACGATCCGGAACTGCGGAAGGGCAACGTCCCCCACTGCACGATCACGACGCTCGCCGAGTCGAGCCGGCGACAGGGACTGCTCTACGCCGGCACCGACGACGGCCGCGTCTGGACGACGCGCAACGGCGGCACGCGTTGGACCGAGCTGACCGATCGGTTCGAAGGGCTGCCGAAGCGGCTCTGGGTCAGCCGTGTCGAGACGTCCTCGCACGACGTCGACATCGCGTACGTCTCGTTCACCGGTTACCGCGAGGACATCCGCGAGCCGTACCTGTACATGACCACCGACGGCGGCGAGACGTTCCGCAGCATCGCGCGCGGGCTGCCGACGTCGCCGATCAACGTCGTCCGCGAGCACCCGCGCAACCCGCGCGTCCTGTTCGTCGGCCACGAGCTCGGTCTGCAGGTCTCGGTCGACGCCGGCGCGAACTGGTATCGCCTCGGCAACCTGCCGACGACGCCGGTGCACGATCTGTTGGTCCATCCGCGCGAGTCCGACCTCGTCGTCGGGACGCACGGCCGCGGGATCTACGTGATCGACATTCGTGCGCTCGAGGATCTCGACGCCGAGACGCTGGCGAAGGACTTCCACGTCTGCCAGCCGACCGACGGTCGACTGCTCGCCCGTTCGTTCGGCCAGGGCTACGGCGGAACTCGGACCTGGCGCGCCGACGGCGGCGAGGCCGGCGCGGTGTTCCGTTGGTTCGTCTCGCACGACGGCGACACGCCGGTCACGGTGCGCGTGACGGACGCGACGGGTCGTTCGCTGTTCTCGCGCAGCGTGCCGTCGAAGGCCGGTCTGCATCGACTCGTCTGGAACCCGCAAGCGCAGGGCGGCTCGATGTTCGGTCGCGGCGGCGGCGCCGTGACGGCCGGGCAGTACGCCGTCGAGATCGCGATGGGCGAGCGGAAGACCGTGCAGATGTTCCGACTCCGCGCGAGCGCCGGTCACGCGGCGACAGCGACGGCCACCGCGGAAGAGGACGCCGAGCGGCGCGACTACTGAGCCCGTTTCCTCACGCGTCGTCGTCGGCCGCCGCCTCGGCCGACCCGGTCGATCCGAGTCCCTTCTGGTCGAGCAGCAGTTCCTGCACCCACGCCATCAGGTGGATCCGGACCAGCGCGAGTTCGTGCTCGGGATTCCGCAGCGACGACGGATCGCGCCCCATGTCGGCGTCGGCGAGGCCGTGCATCGTGAACAACGCGAGCCGGCCACCGTTCAGACTGCTGAGCCACGCGGCTTCGTGTCCGCGCTGGATTCGCAACTTGAATGTCGTCGTCGCCGGCGATTCGGCCGCGAGCGACTCGAGGTCTTTGCGCAGGATCTCGGCGCGCGACAGGAACAGGTACTCCAACTCGCTCGCGCCGTAGCGCCGCCACTGCTCCTCTTCCGCGGCGTCGGCGAACACCTGCGGCAGCAGTCGCCGGCGCACCAGTGGATCCTCGTTCTCCAGCCAGCCCGGCAGACGCAGCACCGTGTCGGCGCACAGCGGCGGCAGGTCGCGGAGCCACAGATGCCCGTCCGCATCGCGCTCCAACCGCATGCGGAGTGTCATGCGTCCACCTGTTCGAGCGTGGCGAGCAGGTGATAGCCGAGCAGCTTCTGCGCGTAGACCTCCGCCGGTTCGCGACCGCCGGTCCAGACGACGCTGCGGCCGGACTTGTGGACCTCGAGCATCAACCGCTCGGCCTTCGTCCGTGAGTAGCCGAACACTTCCATGAACGCGTTCGTCACGTAGCTCATCAGCGTGACCGGATCGTCGTGGACGACGACGTTCCACGGTCGCGCGAGCGACGTGCGAGTGTCGACCTCGGTCTTCTCCTTCGTCTTCGTCGCGCTGGATCCGAGAAGCCGTGACATCGTGTTCTCCACCACCGGTGCGTCAGAGCCCGCGCCGGACGATCCGGTCCTCCAGGAACAGCGGCACGACGAATCGGCGCCGCAC